>NZ_VRVH01000563.1:0-1320 GCF_008040095.1 Methylobacterium sp. WL6
AGGGCGAGGATCACGCCGCGGGCCGGATCGCAGGCGGAGGCCGGCCCGCGCGCGGGGGCGGGAGCCCGGTCGCGGAGCGGGGGGACGCGCGGTCGGCCTGTGGCGCGGGCGGGCATGCGGGCGATTCCCGGAAGCGTGAGCGTGCCGGACGGTGGCAGAGGCGGCCGCCGAAGGCCAGGGCGGGGCGCCGCGCCCTCGACAATCCCGGCCGCCGCCCCACCCTCACCGCGACGCGAAAGCAGCGAGAGGCGCCGATGACCCACCCAGCGATCGAACCCGGCCGGACGGCCGTCGTCACCGGGGCGGCCAGCGGCATCGGGCTCGCGGCGGCGCAGGCCTTCGCGCGGGCCGGCATGAACGTGTGGCTCGCCGACCTGCCGGGCGAGGCGCTCGAATCCGCCCGCGCCGCGGTGGCGAGGCTCGCCGCCGTGGAGGTGCGCGCCTTCGCCCTCGACGTCGGGCAGCGCCCGGCGATGGAGGCGTTCGCGCAGGCCGTCGCCGCCGGGGGCCCGCCCGCCCTGGTGATGCTCAACGCCGGCATCGAGGCGGGCGGCACGCTGTTCTCCGAGGAGGCGACCTGGCGCAGGATCCTCGACACCAACCTGTGGGGGGTGATCAACGGCATCCACGCCTTCGCGCCGGCGATGATCGCGGGCCAGAAACCCGGCGCCGTGATCGTCACCGGCTCGAAGCAGGGCATCACCACGCCGCCGGGCAACACGCCCTACAACGTCTCGAAGGCGGGCGTGAAGGCGGCGACCGAGGCGCTCGCGCACGACCTGCGCGGCCGCGACGGCTGCCGCATCTCGGCGCACCTGCTGATCCCGGGCTTCGTCTATACCGGGCTGGCCAGGGCCCGCGGCGTCGCCGAGAAGCCGCCCGGCGCCTGGACGCCCGACGAGACGGTGGCCTTCCTGCTGGAGCGGATGGCGCAGGGCGACTTCTACATCCTCTGCCCCGACAACGAGACCACCCGCGCCCAGGACGAGCGCCGGATTGCGTGGGCGGCCGGTGACATCATCGAGAACCGCCCGGCGCTCTCGCGCTGGCACCCGGATCATTCCGAGGCGTTCCGGCGGGCGATGGACGGGTAGGGCCCGGGCCGGCGCGCCCCGGCGCATCCTCCGCGCGGCCCGGCCCTCAGGCCGGGATGGCGGCGGCCAGCGCCGTGCTCGGGGGCGTCTTCGGGCGCGGCATGACGCTCGCCGGGCAGGGCGGCGGATCGTCGTCGTCGTCGCGCCGCTTCGGGCGGACATACGTGTGCAGGTCCGCGAGGCGGCGCAGGCGGCGTGGCGCGGCGCGCCTCGTCCGAGCCGGGCC
>NZ_VRVH01000564.1:0-1301 GCF_008040095.1 Methylobacterium sp. WL6
GGGCACGCTCGTCATGAAGGCGGCGAGCGCGGCCGCGACCGCGGTGAGACCGGCGCCGAGGGCGGCCACGCGCAGGTCCGGCGTGGCGAGGCGGATGCGCAGGCCGTCCATGTCGGCCATCGGCATCAGGATCGCGGCCAGCGCCAGCACCGCCGCGAGCCAGGCCGCCGCGCGCCAGGCCGGCGGGCTGAGCCGGCGCACCGGCGCGAGGCCGCCGACGAGGTCGTCGACCAGGGACTCGTGCACGGATTCAGACATCGCCGCCCTCCTTGTCCCGGGCCAGCGTCCCGCGCAGCGCCTTCAGGGCGCGGTGCAGGTTCACCTTCAGCGCGCCCTTGCTGCGGCCGGTGAGCGCCGCCGCCTCCTCGAGCGAGCGCTCGGCATAGGCGAGCTGCTCCACCGCCTGCCGCTGCCCGTCCGGCAGCGCCGCGACGGCCCGCGCCAGCGCGGCGTTGCGCTGGTCGGCCTCGATGCGCATGCCCGGGGCGGGGCCGGCATCGGCGTGGGCCTCGTAGGCGAGAGGATCGTGCACCTCCTGCGGCCGGCGCCCGGCCCGGCGCAGCCGGTCGATCGCCCGGCGCTGGGTGATGGCGCGCAGCCACGGCAGGAAGGGCCGCGCCGGGTCGTAGCTCGCCCGCGCCTTGTGGATCGTCAGCAGCGTGTCCTGCACCACGTCGTCGACCGCCTCGCCGCGCACCCCTTGCGCGCGGGCGATGCCCGCGATCACCGGCAGGCAGGCGTTGAGCAGCCGGCGATAGGCCGCCGCATCGCCCCCCTGCGCCGCGGCCATCGCCGTCGCCAGACTGTCCTCGAGCGCCATCGCCGCCCTGTCGCCGCGTCGTGTCCCGGACCCTAGCGCAACGCGGCCCCCGGGGGAACGCGCCGGCAGCGGTGGAACCGGGCCGATGGCGGGCAGGTACATCGGCAAGCCTCGCGGGAGACGTCGGGCGCCCATCGCCCGCGCTCGTCTTCGCCGAGGAACGCGCGACGGTTACGCTCGGGCGGCCGGCCCGAGCCGCGCCGCGCCGAGGATCCGCCCGTCGGCGCCCTGCACGATCACCGCGGCGTCGGCGCCGGCCGGCAGCGGCACTTCCAGCGTCGCCGCCTGCCCGGCCCAGCGGCCGATCTCGGACACGGCGCGGACGATGTTGGCCTGGGCGAGGGTGCGGCCGGCATTCTCGCCGCGGGCGACCCGGGTGGCGTGGCTCGGATCGAACCCGACCAGCGTCACGGTGCCGGCCCCGCGCCCGGCGCCGAGCGTGACGACGAGGGCGTCGCCGCCGCCGAGGCGCCGGTGGCGC
>NZ_VRVH01000565.1:0-1296 GCF_008040095.1 Methylobacterium sp. WL6
GTGCCGGCCATCGCCGAGGCGGCCGCGCGCCGCGGCCGGGCGCTGCACGACGTGCGCCACACCGACGAGACCTTCGCCACCGGCAAGGGCACCAAGCGCCCGGGCCGCCGCCTGCTCGCGGTCGGGACCGATTGCTCGGTCGGCAAGAAGTACACGGTGCTGGCGCTGGAGAAGGGGATGCGCGCGCGCGGCATGGACGCGGATTTCCGCGCCACCGGGCAGACCGGGGTGTTCATCTCCGGCCGGGGCGTCGCGATCGACGCGGTGGTGGCCGACTTCATCTCCGGCGCGGTGGAGTGGATCGCGCCCGCGGCCGACCCGAAGCACTGGGACCTGATCGAGGGCCAGGGCTCGCTCTACCACCCGTCGTTTGCCGGCGTCAGCCTCGGGCTGCTGCACGGGGCGCAGGCGGACGCCTTCGTGGTCTGCCACGAGCCGAGCCGCACGACGATGCGCGGCGTCCAGCACCCGCTGCCCTCGATCCGCCAGGTGATCGACCTGACGATCCAGCTCGGCAGCCTCACCAACCCCGGCATCAGGCCCACCGGCATCGCCGTGAACACCCAGGCCCTCGAGGAGGATCCCGCCCGCGCGCTGCTCGAGAAGCTCGGCGCGGAATACGGCCTGCCCGCCACCGACCCGGTGCGCTTCGGCGTCGAGGGCCTCGTCGACCGGCTGATCGCCGAGTTCCCGGAGACCGCGCCGTGAGGCGGCTCGCGGTCGCCGTCGAGCGCTTCCCGATCGCCGGCGCCTTCACGATCAGCCGCGGCAGCCGCACGGAAGCCGTGGTCGTCACCGCGCGGATCGCCGACGCCGAGCGGGCGGTCGCCGGCTGGGGCGAGTGCGTGCCCTATCCGCGCTACGGCGAGAGCGTCGAGAGCGTGGCCGCGGCGATCGAGGAACAGGCCGACGCGATCGCCGCCGGCCTCGGCCGCGCCGAGCTGCTGGAGCGGATGAAGCCCGGTGCGGCGCGCAACGCGCTCGACTGCGCGCTGTTCGATTTCGAGGCCAAGGCGTCCGGCCGCCCGGCCTGGGAGATCGCCGGGCTCGCGGCGCCGTCGCCGGCCACCACCGCCTACACCCTGAGCCTCGGCACACCCGAGAGCATGGAGGCGGCCGCGCGCGACGCGTCGGCCCGCCCGCTGCTCAAGGTGAAGCTCGGCGGCGCGGGCGACCCCGCGCGCATCGCCCAGCGGCAGCGCCAGCCCCCCGTCGAGAGCGGCCCCCTCCCCCTCGCCCGCCAGGACCACGCCCCCGGCACCCCGGATTACCAACGGGGCGCCAACGCCAAGGTCA
>NZ_VRVH01000566.1:0-1286 GCF_008040095.1 Methylobacterium sp. WL6
CGCTACGGCGCCGCGCGGATGCAGGCGAGCCTGGCCGAGATCGTCCGCCGCGTGGCGGCCGGTAAGCGACGGGCCGCCGCGATCGCGGGCGCTTCGCTGGACCGGCCGGCATGACCGCCGCGACGACGACGGGCGCCCCCGATCGGCCGGCGCCGGGGCGCCTTCACCGCCTCGACGGCGTGCAGATCCTGCGGGCGGTGGCGGCCGTGATGGTCGTCCTGCTCCATGCCGAGCTCTTGCTCGCGCTCCAGGCGGAGGCGCGCGGCCTCGCCATGCCGCGCTTCGCCGCCCTGCCGCTCGGGGCCGGCGTCGACCTGTTCTTCGTCATCTCCGGCTTCATCATCGTCTACGCGTCCGAGCCGCTGTTCGGCGCGCCCGGGGGCGCCGCGCGCTTCCTCAAGCGCCGCCTGCTGCGGATCGTGCCGCTGTACTGGTTCGCGCTCACGCTGCGCCTCGTCGTCCTGCTGGCCGCGGCCGCCGCCGGCCAGGCCGCCGCGCCGAGCCTGGCGGACGTGGCGACCTCGTACCTGTTCATCCCGTTCGACACCCGCGGCTTCGGGCCGGACTACCCGTTCCCGATCCTCGATCTCGGCTGGACGCTGAACTACGAGATGGCGTTCTACCTCGTCTTCGCCGGGGCGATGATGCTCGCGGCGCGGGCGATGAAGGCCTCCGCGCCCGCCGCGGCCCTGCGCGACCGGGCGGCGCTGGCGGCCGTCTCGATCCTCGCCGTCGGCGTGCTCCTGGCCTGGCTGCGGCCGCCGGCCTTCGACCCGCTCCGGTTCTGGCTGCGGCCGATCGTGCTCGAATTCGCCGCCGGCATCGGCCTCGCGCTGCTGTTCCGCCGCGGCGTCCGGCTCGGCGTCGCCGGCGGCGTCCTGCTCTGCGGCCTCGGGATCGGCGTCTGGGCGACGATCGACCTGTCCGGGTTCGACGCCTCGTCTGCGCCCGGGAATTACGGCTGGGCCCGCACCCTGATCTGGGGCGGCGGCGCGGTGCTGATCGTCGCCGGCCTCGTCCTCGGCGGGCTCCGGTTCGACCAGGCGATCGCCCGGCGGATCGCGCGGATCGGCGACGCGTCCTACGCGCTCTACCTGCTGCACCCCTTCGTCTTCCTTGCCGCCAAGGCGGTCCTGCCGCGGCTGCCGCTGAGCGCCGGCCTGCTCTGGCCGCTGACGCTGCTCCTCGTCGCCGTGTCGATCGCCGCGACCGAGGCCTTCCATCGCAGCGTCGAGCGGCCGGTGCTGCGCTGGCTGCAGGGCCGGCCGCGCGACGCCGGAGCGGCG
>NZ_VRVH01000567.1:0-1278 GCF_008040095.1 Methylobacterium sp. WL6
ACGCCGCCGGGGCGGCGTAGGCGAGGGCCGCACGGGTGCCGATGCCGTCTTCCGGGTCGGCGCTCGCCACCGCGACCACCGGCTTCGGCTTCCCGCGCGCCACCGCGACCGGCGCCGGAGCCGGATCGCTGCGGCTGCCGAACAGGCCGGCGAGGAACCCGACGAGGCTCGGGCCCTCCTCCTCGTCGGCGGAGGCGATCTGCGAGGACACGCCGAGCACGGTGCCGCCGCGGGCCAGGATCTCGGCGCGGGCCTCCTCGTAGCGCGGGAACGGCCGGTTGTCGGACGCCAGGTGGACGGTCTTGCCGTCGGGGAACAGGCGGGCGAGCTGGTCGTGGCTCATCCGCGGCCACATCCGGACCGAGCCGACGTCGAGATGGACGAAGGGCGAGCCGGCATGCGGATACCAGCCGACGCCGCCGCGCTGCATCTGCAGCCCGACCGCGCGGATGTCGTCGATGGAGACGCCCGGCAGGTAGAAATCCATCGCCTTGCCGAGCATGTGCTGGCTGTACTCGGCCACCGCCTTCGAGCGGCGGCGCAGCATCGCGTTGGTGCCGGGCGAGCGATAGGCCGACACCACGTGGATCGGCTCCGAGGCGCCGACCTGCCGATAGGCCTCCCAGACCGTGTCGAACAGGCGCGGGTCCATCTTGGTCGGCTCGTCGATGCGCCAGTCGCGCAGGAGCCAGTTCAGCTGCTCCAGGGCCGCGCGGTCGTAGCGCCCATCGCGCTTGAACGTGATGGTCGCGCTCTCCTTGGTGTGGGTGTGGAAGATCGTGAGCGAGCGGGTGTCGCCGTTGGCGACCGCATCCTGGGTGCCGGTGGTTCCGGCCGCCAGCGCCAGCGCCATGCCGGACAGTCCGAAGAGGATGCGCCGAAGACGCGAGGGCCGGGGCGTCGTCTGGCTCGGCGTCGGCACGATCGTCTCACCCCTCGGACGCGACCCGCGTTCGGCGCGGAACCATGGTGAACGCAAGGTTGCCGAAAACCGTGAAGACCCGGTTATCGGCGGCCCGAGCCGGACACACGCGATTCCCTTACGGCTAAGTCTGGACCGTGGCGAAATCGTGCCGGCAAGCGCGGCGGCGCGCGTCGCCGCGTCGGTCGCCCGACGGGTGATGCGAATGGGCCACGGGGCCGGTGCGGGGGCTCCTCACGGACCGCGACCGGCGGGCTGCGGTCACCACCAGCTGCGCGAGACCGGAGCCGGGTTCGGCGTCCACAGGCCGGGCTCGCCGAACTCGGGCGGCGGCGCTTCCGCGGTCGCCCGCACGG
>NZ_VRVH01000568.1:0-1275 GCF_008040095.1 Methylobacterium sp. WL6
GCGCCGACGTCGCCGCCCGCGGCCGCCGCCGGACCTGGCTGATCTGGACCTTGTGGGCGGCCCTCGTCGTCGCGCTCGCCGGGCCCCGCCTCGTCCTGCCGGCCACCGCCCTGCCGGCCTCGGGCCGCGAGATCATGCTGGCGATGGACCTGTCCGGCTCGATGGAGCGGCGCGACTTCTCGCTCGACGGCGAGACCGTGAACCGCCTCGTCGCGGTCAAGCGCGTGGGCGCCGACTTCATCCGCCGCCGCGCCGGCGACCGCATCGGCCTGGTGATCTTCGCCGACCAGGCCTTCGTCGCGGCCGGGCTCACCTTCGACACGGCGAGCGTGGCGCGGGCCCTGGAGGAGGCGACGATCGGCCTCGTCGGCCGCTCCACCGGCATCGGCGACGGCCTCGGGCTGGCGCTGCGCCGGCTCGATCCGAAGGATTCCGGCATCGACGGTCAGCCGGTCGCGTCCTCGAAGGCGGTGATCCTGCTCTCCGACGGCGCCAACAACGCCGGCCAGACCACGCCGCGGGACGTGGCGGCTTTGGCCAAGGACCTCGGCATCAAGGTCTACACCATCGCCCTCGGCCCCCGCGACATGGCCGACGCCGACGGCGAGCAGGACGTGGTCGACACCGAGACGCTGCGCGAGATGGCCGAGATCACCGGCGGCAAGGCGTTCCGGGTGCGGACCACCGACGACCTCGTCGCGGTGGCCGACGCCATCGACACCCTGGAGGGCGGCCGCGCCAAGGCTCCCCCGGTGCCCCTGCGCCGCGACCTCTGGCCCTGGCCGGCGGCGCTCGCCTTCGCCTGCGCCGGGCTGCTCCTGGCTTCCCGGAGGCGGGGATGATGCCAGCGCGCGGGCTCGTGCCCGCCTTGCCGCCGACCGTTTCGCGCATCCCCTCTCCCCGCACGCGGGGAGAGGGCCGCGACGACCCCGTCGTCGTCGCGGCGAGGCGGCAGCCGACGGTGAGGGGGCTTCGACCGGCGAGCCTCCCAGGGCACCGTCCCCTCACCGCCGCCTCGGCTTCGCCTCCGCTTCCCGGCCGCACGACGAGGTGCGGCCGGGCCTCTCCCCGCGTGCGGGGAGAGGGGGGCCCTCCCCACTGCCGGGGCATCCCGCGATGACCGTCCTCGACGCCTACGCGCTGCTGCGGCCGTGGTGGCTGCTGGCGATTCCCCTGGTCGCCGTGCTGGCCTTCCGCGCCGCCGCCCGCGCCGCGCCCCTCGGCGACTGGGCGCGGGCGGTCGATCCGGCGCTGATGGCGCTGATGGTCCGGCGC
>NZ_VRVH01000569.1:0-1273 GCF_008040095.1 Methylobacterium sp. WL6
GGCACCGCTCGCGGCCGCCGCCCCGGAGGCGGCGCCCCGCGAGGCGGGGAAGCGCAAGCCCGAGCCGGAGCTGGTCTACGCCACCGTCTCGGCCGACCCGCGCCCGACGCTGACGCAGAAGACCTTCACCGACACCCTGCGCGCGGCCGACCTGTACCAGGCCTTCGCCGATGCCGGCGGCTGGGCGCCGGTGCCCGAGAGCACGGTGTTCAAGCCGGGCGCGTCGAACCCGGCGATCCCGGCGCTGCGCCACCACCTCACGCTCACCGGCGACCTGCCCGCCGACGCGCCCCCGAGCGACCGGCTCGATCCGCCGCTGGTCGCGGCGGTGACGGCGTTCCAGGCCCGCCACGGCCTGCCGGAATCTGGGCTGATCGGCCGGCTGACGATCGCCGCGCTCAACGTGCCGGCCTCCGTCCGCCAGCGTCAGCTCGCGGCCTCGGCGGCGCGGCTGATGGGCTCGAAGTTCCCGTTCGGCGAGCGCTACGTCGTCGTCAACATCCCGGCGGCCACCGTCGAGGCGGTGGAGAACGGCCAGGTCGCGCGCCGCTACGTCGCCGTGGTCGGCAAGCCCGACAAGGCGACCCCCAGCGTCGAGACCCGGATCACCGACATCAACTTCAACCCGACCTGGACGGTGCCGGTCTCGGTGGTGAAGAACGAGATCATCCCGCGGATGCGCAAGGAGCCGGGCTATCTCGCCAAGAACCACATCCGCATCCTCGGCCCCGGCGGCGTCGAGGTCGACCCGACGGCGGTGAACTGGAACACCGAAAAGGCGGTCGCCTACACGCTGCGCCAGGATTCCGGCTTCGACAACTCGCTCGGCCAGGTGCGGATCGACATGCCGAACCGCTTCGCGGTCTACATGCACGACACGCCCTCGAAATCGCTGTTTTCGCGCAACGTCCGCTTCCACAGCCACGGCTGCGTCCGCGTCGGCGGGGTCAAGGAGCTGGTCGGCTGGCTGCTCCAGGGCGTCGAGGGGCCGAACGGGCCGGACTCGGCCTGGGGCCCGATCGAGATCGAGACCGGCATCGCCGACGGCGAGCGCCGCGACCTCAAGCTGGTCAAGCCCGTCCCCGTCACCTTCGTCTACCTCACCGGCTACGCCACGCCGGACGGCCGCGTCCATTTCCGCGACGACATCTACGGGTTGGATACGCCGGGCGGGCCGGTGCCCTCGGCGGCGACCGAGCCGGCCGCCACCGGCGCGATCGCGCCGCGCGCCACGATCCGCCCGGCCAAGCCCGACCAGCGCCCGCCGGTGGCC
>NZ_VRVH01000056.1:0-22435 GCF_008040095.1 Methylobacterium sp. WL6
CCGATGGGCGGGGCGGGATCGTCGCCGGGGCGGGGCGTGTCGGACATGCGGTGGTCTCCTCCTGCCGGCGGTGCGTTGACGTACCGGGCCCCGGGCCAACGCAGGACGCGTCCTTACGGTCCCACTTACGGGACGACCGGCGTCTCCTCGAAATGCACGTGCGTGATCACGCGGCGCATCTCGGCGACCAACGCCTCGACCTCCGCGGTGGGGATGCCGGGCTTCAGGTCGAAGGCGAACGGCTTCATCGTGTCAGCCGCCGGCGCACCGGGCATGCCCTGCTGCTCAAGCATGATGTAGGGATTGCCGTTCTCGTACTCCTTCACGCGCACGCACAGTTCGACAAGCTGGGTCATGGTCGGCTCCGAAGGGGTTGGCTGGTATGGGATCAGGCGGCAATCGCCCAGGGGCGGACTGACGTGGCTACCCGGGTGCCGCGACGTTCGACGGCGACGGCGAGGCACAGGGCTGCACGGGCCGCCTCGATGAGCGCGGGGCTGCGCGCGGCCTCGGCCATGACGAGAGCATTGGCGACGTCGAGCCACGCATGGCGCGACCGAACCACCGGCAGCCTCGCGTCCTCGACGGCGCGACGCGCCTGCGCGACGGAGGAGAGGCTGTCCGGAAAGCCGGCGAGGCCGACGGTCGAGACGGGGGTCGAGAACGGTAGGTTTCGGTCGGACATCGGCGGCTCCTCTACTTCGTATGCCTGCAGAGAGCCGTCCGATTGTGGTGCCGGAGAAGTGGAACCGTGGTTGCAATCGGGCGACGGAACGATCTTTTCGGCGGGGTCGGGGGGTGCATGGATCACCTGGCATTCACATCGCCGCGAGTACCCCGTCCGGTGGCGGTCGTGATCCACCCCCGGTGAAAGAGGAGCCGCCGATGCCGAACCCTTCCACGACGGAACGGACGATCGCCCGACGCGGGCGTTCCGGGGGCGGTCTGCGCCCGGAACAACTCGCCCGCCTAAGCGAATGCCTGAGCACGGCGTTCGACGTACCGCCGGACGCCTTTCCGTCCGACATCGGCGACGCGCTCCGGCGCCTCGAACGTGCGATGGAGGCGCGGTCCGTACCCTCGCCGGCGGATGTTATCCGCGACGGTCTCATGGCGGCCCTGCCGGCGCTCAGGCGCTTCGCCGTTGCGCTCACCCGCGACGCCAATCGCGCGGACGACCTCGTGCAGGACACGGTGGTCCGCGCCTGGGACAAGGCGGAGGGTTTCAAACCCGGTACGACCCTGCAGGCCTGGCTGTTCACCATCCTGCGCAACCTGTTCTACTCCGAGCAGCGGAAGCGGGAGGTCGAGGACGTCGATGGCATGCACGCCGGACGCCTGGCGACGCTTCCGGCCTAGGACCCACGCGTCGAGGTCGGCGAGTTGCGTTCGGCCCTGAATCATCTGCCGGACGCGCACAGGGAGGCGCTCCTGCTTGTGGGGGTGCAAAGCCTCTCCTACGAAAAGGCCGCGCGGATCTGCGGTATCGCCGTCGGTACGATGAAGAGCCGTGTCAGTCGGGCCAGGGCGTTCCTGTTGGGCTATCTCAGGATGGACGCAGCCGATGGCCTCGGGGTCGATGCGAGAATGCTGGCGGCGATGCCGGGATGACGGATGTCCGTCATTCTATGGTCGTAACCGCAGCCATTGAGGGACATTGGCGACGGCGGTCCGATGATCGCCCCCCCGAATTCCTGCAGGGGACCAATCTCTACGTTCAATCCCCTTGCATCTCCCGCACCCAGCGCCAGAACGGGTCGTTCGACGTCTCAGCCAGAACAGCGGGCGGTTGGCCAAGGATTTCGGCTGCGTTGTCCGGGATCGTGATGGCGTACCGGTGAGTTAGCCAAGCCCGGTACGCCGCGTTGCGACCGCTCACGCGCGGGGGCTTCTTCGGCACGTCCAGGCAATCTCCGCTGAGTTCCTCATAGCCGATGGCCAGCAACCGTAGGAAATCGAGCGGGGTCCGGCCGAGCAGGCAGGCCTGCCCTTCGGAACCGAGGTGGACGATGTGCCGGTTTCCGGTGTCGTCAAGCCAGAAAGCCGCGTGGGAACCGTCACCGCCGGTCCGCGCGAACGGCACAAGCCGGTTCTCGATGCTTGGTACCTTATGTCCGCACCAGCTGCCCGCATAATCGCGGGCCTGTTCAGGCGTCGCTACCCTGAAGAGGACCGGCGTGACGCGCTCGGCATCCACGTCGTCAGGGCTGCCGAGCAGTCCGAGCCTGTCGCCGGGGTAAGCTTGGCTCGACATGAAGAAGCCGTTGGCCTCCACCCAGTCGAACAGGGCGTCGAACTCGTCCGGCAGGGGGAGCGAAGCCAGAGGCGGTCTGCCATCTCTTGCGCGTAGGTCATGCAGCGTCCTCCCCTAGCGAGGGTTTGCCGGTGGAGCCGACGTTGCGTTCGGCTCGCCGCGACGAGGTCATCGCGTGCCTTATCGTCAGAACCCGGCGGCGCGGGGCGCCCAGTAGTAGGCCAAAGCCTCGGCCGTGTCGCGGTGCCGGCTCAGCCCCCTGGTTACCTCAATACATCGTTCGTCCAACGCCACGTGCCATTCCATGAAGCGCGCGACCGCGCGGACCTGCCCTGGTGTCAGGTCCGCCCAGCGCGTCCGGGCGTATGCTCCCCAGGAGCCACGCTCGGGGCGCGCCTCGTCGATCAATGCGTCGCGGGTCCTCACGTCGAAGCCCAACGTGACGGTGTGCATCGGATCGAGCTGAAGCTTGAGCGACGCAGTCAGATAGGCCGGCAGGTAGAAGCGTAGAGCCGCGTTCGACAAGAAGCAGCGGGCCGTCGTCAGACCGTTGTCGGTGTTCGGTACGGCGTGGAGCCACTCGCCGTCCAGGGACGTCCAATCCCGCGCCTCGGCGAAGGCCGCGGCGGCTTGGACCGCGTCGCTACTATGCAGGTTGTCTACGAGCGGGGGAAACGGCTCGGGTCGGCGAGTGGGGAACACCCGCAGGAACTCCGCAAGGAGGGCGTCCCGCGCTGCGGAGAGGTCCGGACCGACGTCCTCGTCATCATCCAACACCGCGTGCCTCCGAGGTCTACAAGGTCATGGGGCAGCGTGAGTTCGGGCGGAGCGAACACGCCGGTTCGACACTGGCCTCTGGTCAGGCCGTGTCGAGCAGGGTGACGACCAGACGATGCGCCCAAACGTCTTCACCCACCGATGCCTCGACGCGCAAGACGCGCCAACGCGTGCCGCGCATCCCGCCCGTATCGCGCGCGTAGCTGTTGTGCGCGTCGTCCAGACCGATCTCTACGCGATCGGTGCCGGGGATCGGGTACGACCACTTGCCGAGGCCGAGGTAGTCGATATGGTTTCCCACCGGTACCTTGAACGGCCTGCAAAAGGTGAGCGTAAATTCTATCGCCGCCTCTTCCATCGTCTATAGGGTACGACGGCTCATCCCAACCGGCGGATCGTCTCCATCCTGGTTCGTGTCATCCAGGACGCGACGCGACCGCAAGGTCACATAGATCATCTCGATAGACCCGCGTCCGGTCGAAGAGTGGGAAATGCACGCTGCACGGCAACTCCTGCTCGATTACTTTCCACATGGCGATCCGAACCACCTTGGGGGCGAGGAGCGGGGCGAACGCCGCGTCGATACTTTCATCATGCACGAGGCCGGCAACAGCAGGTGCTACTCTGTCCTGTCACTCCGGATCGACGCGGCGTTCGTACCGGACGTCGTCTCCGAGTACCCGCACATCCCGTACGCGACGGAGCTCGCGAACGCCAAGCCGCCCCGGTGGCGCGAGATCGGCGTGCACGCCACGACCTGGACGATCCGCTCCCCCAGCGCCACGCGAGGACGCTTCATGCAACGCGGAGCCGTACGGGAGGCGCCGGTCATTAGCGCTCGTTGCGTTCTCTATGATTGGGACACGCCGTGGCTTTCGGAAGAAAGTGTGCCACGACCGGTGGCGCTTCTCGTCGACGGGGCCTGGGGACCTACGGTGTCTGGCATCGTCGCGGCGACGGCGGCAGACTTCCGTCGCGGCTACGTCGCGCACCACGAAGCCGGTCCGAACGCCCGGTATCGACACGCCTGGGCACGGGACGTCTTCTACGATAGCCGGGACACGCGAGCGAAGATCCCGCTCGTCGAGGCGATCCTCGACGGCGCCGACCTTCCCGACGGTGTCCTGGACGGACTGTCGGCGGGGCCGATCGAGGACATGATCGGCCACGAGCTTCTGGATCACGTCGCGGCGAGTGGGGAGCGACGCACGTTATGGCACCAGCTCCTGCGCTTCGCGTACTGGATCGACGAGCCAGCCGATGTTCGGGAGCGCCTCGTTGCGTTGTTCGGCGACCCGCCGCGGTAGTGGTGATCCGGCATCGCCGGGGCGCCCTCGACAAAAGCGAGGAGGTCGCTCATGCCCCGATGTGCGGATCGACATATTGCTTGAGCACGGTGACGTCCGTGAAGGCGTCGAGCCAGAGCACGATCCGATAGTGGTCGTCCCCGTCGAGGCGGTCCTCGCTCAGCGTACCCAGACCGCCATGGTAAGCCCTAACCCGATACGTGCCCGGCGTAACGGTCAGGACGTCGACCGACCCCCCGGTGCATTCGTGGATCTCCAGCCTGCCGGACGGAAGGTCGAGGCTGGCCTCCACCACGTGGTCCCATGCGTCGAGGTCGAGGCACGCCGGATGGTTCGTCACTTCGACCTCCACGGGCACTTCCATGTCCCGCTCGGGCTGGACCACCACCACGTACGGCACTGTTTTGATCCGGCGCAGGGTGTCCTCCTCCGTGTAGTCAGTCGGCGCGTCCGGACTGACCCCATGATCCCACAGGTAAAACTGATGGTAGTCGGCGAAGATGCGGTAACGCCGCGTCATGTCCGAAGCCCTCGGTCAGGTCTGTTGATAGACGGCCACCACGCCCTCGAAACGCCGCTCCGCAAGGTCGGACGCGCGGATCACGAAGTAGACGGTCCCCTCCATGTAGCGATCGTTCATCCAGTCCCCGAGATCGACCTGCAGCAGCAGTCGCCAATCGACCGTCCGCTCCTTGATCTCCTGCCCGTGATTCCGCCACGCATCCCCGTCGAGGAACTGCGCGCCAAAGTCCGAGACCGCGACGGCGTCGTGGAGCGGGTCGCCCTGTACCGGGTCCGGGCTGCCGAGGAGTTGCTGGCGGTGAACTCCATACCGTTCGGGGAGGCAACCGGGGTACAGATCTTGGTAACGGTTCCAGAAGCGCTCGAACCCCTCGTTCGTGCCTCCATGGGGGGCCCTTAGTCCGGGTAACACTCTCCTGTCGACCGTGCGGTCGTCGAACCGTAGGGATGGCCTCAGCCTCATCGCGCAAGCAGGACCTCCGTAGGTCGTGCCCTGCTCACCGGCGGGCACGCTCGCGTCATCGTATCGAGAATGGAGCGCGGCGATCTGCGCGAACTCGCGCGCCGCCGCCGCGTCGAGGTCGCTCGGCATGGACGTCCGGACGAGCGCATCCCGTGGAGTGGGATCCCAGATGACACGGGCGGTGCGCGTGCCGGTCTCCCAGGGACCGACGGCGAGATCGTAGAAGAACAGCAGCCGACCATCGCCCGGGAGGCCCGAAGCGGGGAGGTCGAAGAACGCGGCCTCGACCAAGTCCACCTGGGCAAGGAACGCGTACGGCAGCCCCAGGGCCATGTGCTCGCGCATGCGGACGGTCGCCTCGTCGTCCCCGCGGCCGGCGATAACTTCGGGGTCCTCGGCCGCGGGCGGGCGCGGCCACGCCGTCCCGGGCGGAAGATCGGGGGTGCCCCCGAACCGCGTACCGCCGATGGGGCCTTCGCCGGTTATGGGCTCGAACCCGAAGCTCGGGATCAGCGCCCCGACCAGCAGATCAGTCTCCTGGGCATCAAAGCCCCGATCCCGCAGTACCTGTCGGGCTTCTGCGACGCCGCCGAACATCTTGGCCTCCCAGGCAGTGCCGATCACCGTGTCCCTGAAGTAAAAGTCCGTCGCCCGTCTGACGTACGGTCGTCGCGAGCCGATCGGTGTCCGGCGAAACCGAATTCTTTGGACGGCGACGCCTCCCGGGATGTGTGTCACAAGGGAGCGGTGACCGATATGGGGTTGCCCATCCGCCCTTCCGGAGCAACAGCCATCGGTACGTCCACGAGGCCGTATCCTCCGTTCGGGGAGGCAAGATGTTCCACGACGCCTTCGTAAGCAGGTTCGTCGCCCAGGAGACCGGACTCGTCATCGAGGTCGACGAGTTCTCCTTCTCCTCCAACGAAACGATGCCACCAGCGCGCATCGTCATCGCCGGGGCGCGGTGCATCATCCGGAACGACGAGATCGTCGGCGCCTTCGAGGTCGAGAGCGGCGACGCCGAGATCAACGACCTATACCCCTATCCCAACGGTGTTCGGCTCGTCCTGTTCTGGCACCAAGGGAACCCCAGGGCACCGGCGCACTGCTGCGGTTATCGGTTCCCGGGCGCGACGCTTCACATTGAGGCGCTGTCGGGCGGCCCCCTCGTCCCGGTACGCACGTCGGAGCCCGACGACGAGGGTGGGACGTGAAGCCATGGGTCGTCGGCTTGTCGGGACGAGGCCGCGCGAATCGACATGAGCGCATGGCCACCCGGTTTGAAGCAAGCGCGGTCGCCGCGGATGGGTGAATGAGCGATCCCGGCATACCCGACGTCGAGTTCGCCCCGTGGCCGACCCAGGTCCAGAACGATGGCTTGGACCTCGTCGACTTGGCCTTCGACCCACGGGTTCCACCTCTCCCACCCGATCTGCAAGAAGGCCCGTCCCATCCTGAAGGCGGGACGCGAGCGTTCGGCGGCACCTTGCGGGCTACGTTCGCCGATCCCCGCGGTGGACGGGTCGCCCGCTTCGCGTTCCGCGGAGTCGTCGCGTTCCGCGTGCTCGACGAGCACGGATTACTAGAGCTCTGGGACGCTTCAGCCAAGCGCCCGCGCCCCGCTCGCACGACGTTCCGGGTCAGGGGCCACGGATGGACACGTGAGAGCCCCCTGGTGTTCGACAAGACCGGAGACGTCGATCCGTACAGCCACATGGTGGCGACGGATGATCTTTGCCTCGAAGTGGTCTGTACCGTGAAGCCTATCGTGACCATCGTCCGTGCCGATGGGGGTTGGTAGCGACGTGCCGGCCAGGGGCAAGCGTCCGGGCGGCGATCCGAACGTCCGTTATGACTTCAAGTCCTCTGTGGTGCGCCCGCCGCCGACGATGTTGCAGGCGTAGGAGTCGGCGGTGTCGTCGAAAGACAGTTGTCGCGTCCGCGTACCCGAGCGGTCGACGATGTGGTAGGTGTCGTCGTAGGAGCGACATTCATCGGCGGCGTAGGCGATGGTGACGTGGTGGGTCCGCGCCATCGAGGCGAACTGCCCTACATCGATGGGTCGATAAAACCTTATCGACGCCATGAAGGGGAAGTCGCCGTCGGGTGCGAGGGCGTAGACAAGTACATGGTCACTGTCCCAAGCGTCGAGCTGAGCCTGGAACGGCGTCTCCTCCGTCAGCGTGCGGGTGGGCGGCAGGCCGAACGCCGCGGCGAACAAGGCGGCCACCGTTGCGGCCGAGGAGGATCTCGCCGCGGACGAGAAGGCCACGAACACGTCGCGGCCCTCAAATGCCTCCCTGGTTGCATACGGTGCCATGGCGTTCGGCTCCGAGCCGCCCCTGACTGGAGATGGAGCTCTGCGGTGGGCGGGACAGCCCTCTCGAAGCAGCGATCGCGCGTTATGACGACGGGACTACGCCACATTGCACTTTCGCTCATCGGGCCGGCCCTCGTCGTGGTCGAGCTGTTACTTGACCGATGTGGCTTCAGCGTCCCTCGACCCATCCTTACCAGGCACGGGCGACGATGGCCGCGGCCGAGGACGCTTGGTCGAGGTGAAAAAAGCTGAATTTTAATCTCGGAACACTCACGGGATATTGAGTCGAGGGATCCGGGATCGGCGCGATGATGAATTCAGACGGCACATCCTGGTCCACCGAAATGGAGTTGTTCGCTGCCCTCCCGGGTGGACGGGCGGTCATGGATTGGTTCGGCTTCGTGCCGTCCTTCCATGATGCGGAACTCGATCGCATTGAGGTGATGAGAGGCGCTACGTTGATGGCGCTTCGGACCTTCCGCATGACGGACGCAGTGGATGCGAAGGGCGCTTTGGTGCTCGACAAGCATGCGATCGTGACACTTCACTTGTCTGACGTGACCGGCGTGCATCTTGTCGGCAACGCCGCAGCGATCCTGCTGGAGCTCGGCATTCGGCGGGTCGAGGCTGCGCCGCCCGGCTTTGGCAACTGCGGGGGACCGACTAGCGGCGATATCGAGGTGAGCTTCGAGACCAGTTACGGTTTGGAGGGATCTATCTTCGCGCGCTGGGTGCGCTTGAGCATCGATCCCTTTCGTTGAGGATCGGTGCTCGGAAGTCTCGCTCCCGGAGGTCCAACGCCCGCTTTTCAACGACGAGCCAATGCCGCTTTCGGTAACAAGTCGCATCGAAAATGCCCACAATTTCCCTGGATCCGGACTACCGCCCGCCGCGATACTCCATCTTGTTCGGCGCGGCCGTGTGCACAGTCCGCACCCGTTATGGCGGGCCGAACGCGAGCAAGTGCGCGCCGTCCGGGGCAAGCGCTGGACGGTGCGTGTGGACGTCCCGCTCGAACCTCCGCTCAACCTTCGAAATGTTGTAGGTGCGACCTCGGCAGATCCAACATGGCTACTTCAACGAGGCGCGCGCAGGTGGATCACGGCGGCGGTCGGGTGCGCTGCGAACGGGGCCTGGAGCGAGCAGGTCCGGTGGCGGTCATCGACGGTGCCGTCCACCCTCCACCGTCCCGGCACGCAGGCGCCGGGGCGTACGTCGTGACATGCCAGCAGCGGCCTAATGTCTTCTATCCCGGAAAGATCGATCCGCGGTACCGCAATGCCGTCACGTCGAGGCGCCGCGCAGCAGCGAGCGTAGAGCCGCCGGGAGTTCGGTGTGCGGCGGGGCCGGCACACCGTCCGAGGAAGCATCGGGCAATGGCGCGTCGAGCCGTGCGGCGCGGAAATGGTACTCCGAACGCCCCATCCCGCCATCGCGCCCGATACGCTGGGCGATATCCTTGAGGTTGCAGGCACGCAGCAGCCAACGCGTCCCGCCGCCCCGCATCACCATGAGGTCGGCGTCGTTGTCATCGCTGCCCAGCGAGTCGTCCCGTAGGGCGATGGCAAGGCGCACTCGGGTGTCGCCTCCCTCCTCGACGATCTCATAGCTGCCGTCGTAGGACCGTACCTCGTGCGGCGCACCGGTCTTGCGGTGGTTGCGCCAGAACAACAGGCGGTAGTGGCCGGTGGTGGAATCGCCGCTGGGTTCCAGCGCAAGCAGGCGGCGGTCGTCGAAGTAGACCGACAGGTACAGTCCGCCGACCCCGTGCGCATCCGCTGCGACGTCCGCAAAGGTCGCGCGGTGCTCAGGGGGCATGGCGACCGCCAGGTTCTCGGCGGGCGGTGCATCGGGCATAGCGGCGAGGTCGACCGCATCGCGCAGGCGCGTGTGCAGCGCCAATGCATCGGTGCGGATGATCTTGAGGATCCCCACGGGGAGCAGCGTCTGGTCGACCTCGTAGACCTCGCTCGGGCCTAACGGTCCCACGGTGTCGAGGGCCGCGTGCAGTCTCCGAAAGGGGACGAGCGCTTCGAGCGCTTCGGGGTCGGCGAGCGTTTCGTTGAAGAACGCGGTGAGGTCCCAGCTCAGCACCGCCGTACTGCGCTCCACGGGGTCGAGCACGGCGACGTCCTCGTCCGTTGCAGTGAGCTGGCGATGGTACAGGATCGTGCCGAAGGGCGTCAGGGCGATCGGCACGCGGCGCGTCTCGTTAGGCGGCGTGACGATCCAGCGGTCAAGGACGGGTTGCCACAGCCCCGGGTCGACGAGTCGGAGGAGCCGGGCGCCGTAGGGGCCAGGCCCGTAAGTGCGCCACAGTTCGGCGAGCGCTGCCGGCAGGTCGCCTGTCGGTGACGCTATCGGCCGGGCGCTTGATCTCGGCGGATGCGTCACAGCGAAAGGCGCGAGTTCGATTCCGTCCGTCATCGTGTGCCTATCGGTCGGTCACGCGTGCGTTGTCGCAGCTTACCGCAAAAAAGGCATTCCGTGGCCTCCGTGGTGCCTGAAAACCATTCTGGCATTCGCCTCGATTGCGTCGGGAAGATCCCTTGGCAAATGGAACGAGGCAGTCGCATCTCGTCGATGCGGTCCCTGGCAACGGAGACGGAGTTTCCGATGCGGAACGGGTCAATCGATGCCGAGTAGGCGTATCAGCACCAAGCTGACGGCAACGAGCAGGGCGAGCGAGCCGAGTACCGCCAAGGTGACGCGGCCCCCCACGCGAACGAGGACACGGACGTCGACGCCGAGACCCAAAGCGGCCATCGACAGCACGGTCAGCAAGCCTGCGAGTTGTCGAAGAGGTTGGACAGCTGGGTCGGGGATCAGCCCAAGGGACCGCAGGGTGGCCAACGCCAGGAACCCAACGATGAACCAGGGCACGAGCTTGGCGAGTCCGGGCCGGACCGCATCCCGAGTCCCCGCCGCCCCGTCCGACGGTAGGCGGGCGGCCACCAGGGAGCACACAAGCACCACCGGCCCGAGCATCAGGACCCGCACCAGCTTGACCAAGGTGCCGACCTGCGTGGCCGCGAGGCCGACCGGTACCGTCGCTGCCAACACCTGGGGAACGGCATAGACGGTGAGACCCGCCAGCACCCCGTACTGATGCTCGCTCATGCCAGCCAGAGGCACGAACAACGGGAGTCCGAGCACCATGAGAACGCCCAGGACGGCGGTGAAGGCGATGGCCGCGGCGATATCCCGGGCCTGGGCGCCGATCACGGGGGCCACGGCGGCGATGGCGGAGTTGCCGCAGATCGCGTTGCCGCAGGCCACCAGGATCGCCATGCGTACGGGTAGCCCGAGCGCCAGGCAGATGCCGACGCCGGCAGCGATGCCGACGACGACCGTTCCCACGATGCCGGCGAGCAACGCCGGCCCCGAGGCGAGGATCGCCCCGAGGCTCAGCGACGCGCCGAGCAGGACGACCGCGACCTCCAGCAACTGCTTGGCGCAAAACGCGATGCCGGGGCGGAAGCTCGGCCCAGGTTCCCAAGCCGTGCGCAAGGCCGTACCCAGCAGGATCGCGAGTACGAGAGCCTCGACGTAGGGATGGCCGAGGAGGCGTTCCTCCACCGCTTGTGCGGCGACGGCGAACAGGGAGACGCCGAGGCACGCGCCCACTCCGGGAAGGACGTTCGGGAGACCCGCGTTGCCCCGTTTCGTCCCATCCGCGTTCCTCGGGGATTCGATCGCGCCCAAGCAAGTCCCCGGAGTTCGTCGGAAGGATGCGGTCGCCGCGGCCGACCACTGCGGAGATGAGATTTCTGATCGCCCGAACCCAGGGGCAGCCTTCGCGGCCCACCCGGCCCATTCGCCGGCATCGGCATCGTTTCCCGCGCGCGGTCGCCCGACGCGGTATCGCCTGAGATCCCAAGAGTGCCCCCTGGGCCGCGGAGCCCTTGAGGATCGGCCCGAGGACGTGTTCTGATCGCCGAGTCCCGTCAGGTCTCGGCGCCGTCCCACCGCGAACCGTATGCGACATACCTCCGGACCGTCCCCATGGAGGGACCCGTCGACCGCGTCCCGGGTGGCTGGGCGTGTCCCCGAGGCATCTGTGCGCGGGAGGCCAAGGCGCGACGTCAGTAGGTGGCCGCGAGATAGGCGGCGATGGCCCGGCCGTCGGCCTCGTCGACCGGCGCGTGGTAGACCTTGCGCATCTTGGTGACCTCGGTCTCCCAGAACGTCGCGCCTTTCCCGGGCGGCTGCATGGCGACGTAATCCACCGAGTGGCAGGCCATGCAGTTCCCCTGCGCCGCCTCGAAGCCCGCCCGATGCGCGGGGTCCTTCGGCGCACGCAGCTGGGCGGTCGGTTCGGGCAGTTCGTAGTTCCTCGGGGCGGCGGATGCGCCGGCCGATGCCAGCGACAACGTCGTAGCTAAGGCCAGTGCCTGGGTCGTGCGAAGGCATACGGGGATCAGGATCATGTCGGTCATCCCTCAGGCCACCGTGACGCGGGTGGTCTCGATCACGTTGCGCATGTACCCGGCCGGGTTCCAACGCAGCTCCATCGGCTGCGTGCCGCCGTCGTTGGCGGTCGCCCGTACCCGGATCGCGTGCGCCCCGGCCGGCAGTTCGATCTCATGCGTCCAGGGACGGAAGGCGTAGCGGCCGTGGTCCCGACCGAGACCCGCCTCCGTCCAGCTCCGACCGTCGTCGGTCGAGACCGCGACCGAGCGGATCCCCGAGCCCCCGTCGAAGGCGATGCCGCGCAGGACCGTGCGACCGACCCTCACCCGCGCCCCGTCGACGAGATTGGTCAAGAAGGAGCGGACGTTGAAACGGCCGATCGGCACGGTCCTCTCGGGCGCCTTGCCGGGTTCGGTGCAGGCACAGGCGTTGTCCGGGATGCGGTAGGCCGTCTTCATCCAGAAGCCCTCGTACGGCTTGTCGAGGACGGTGACGGCGTTGAGGTGCTTCACCCAGTAGGTGCCGTAATGGCCCGGTACCACGAGGCGCAGCGGGAAGCCGTTGAGCCAGGGCAGGTCCTGCCCGTTCATCGCGAACGCGAGCATCACCTCCCCGTCTCGGGCATGGTCGAGGTCGAGCGCCTTGGCGAAGTCGGGCGTGTCGGGAAGGACCGGCCCGTCGAGACCCTCGAAGGAGACCTGCACGGCCCCTGCCCTCACCCCGGCCCTGTCGAGGACGGCCTTGAGCGGCACACCGGTCCACGAGGCGCAGCCCATGGCACCGTTGGCGAGCTGGCCTCCGGCCATGCGTGGCTCGAAGTAGCCGCGCGAATTGCCCGAGCATTGGTTGACCGCCACGATCTCGGTCGTCGGCATACCCCTGAGATCGGCGAGCGAGAAGGAGGCCGGCCGGTCGACATGGCCCTTCACGTCCAGGCGGAACGCCTCCGGGTCGATCTCGGTGGGGATGTCGGCGAGGTGGTATCGCACGAAGAAGGCGTCGTTCGGCGTGATCGCGCCCTCATCGAACACGGCGAACGGTGTCTCCAGTTGCGGCGGCCGCGCCGTCATCTGCAGGAGCGGACGCTTGCCGGGATAGGCTACGAGCGGCCGCTCACCGTTGCCGAACGGGAGGATGGTCTCCGCGGCCATCGCGCTGCGCCCCGCAAGTGCCAAAGCACCTGCGCCGAAAAGGACGTCACGTCTCAGCATATCGGGTCTCCCCCTTCGTCGTTCCGGTCATGGTCGCTTCAGGCGGACAGGCCGAGTCCGAGGAGACGATCGGCATTGCGCCACAGGGCCGCGTCGAGAGCCTCGTCCGAAAGGCCGAGCTGCCGGAAATCCTCGACGCCCTGGCGCATCGGTCGGAACGGGAACGAGGAGCCGAACAGGAACTGGTCCCTCAGCGGCCCGTTGGCGGCCTCGACGTAGAGCCGCCCGCCCGCCGAGAACGTGTACATGTCCGGCGACACGAACACGTTCTCGTTCCGGAAGGCCACCGTGACCATCTCCGCGACGTGCGGGTAGAACCCATGGCAGCAGACAAGCGGCAGCTTCGGGAAGGTCTTGGCGACGCGGTCGACGGCCAAGGGATCGTTCAGGCGCAGGTCGGGCGTGGTTGGACCCGACATCACGAAGGCCGGGACCCGCAGTTCCTGAGCGAGCTCGTAGAGCGGCATCAGGCGCTCGTCGTCGGCCCGCATCCCCTCCGCGTAGAAGCCGGCATCGAGGTTGATGGCCTTGAAACCGAGTTCCGTCACGGCACGCCTCGCCTCGGCAACGGCGGCATCCCGGCCGAGCTCGATCGGATCGACGGAAGCGATGCCGATGAGTCGCTTGGGGTCGTGGCGGGCGACGGACGCCAGTTCATCGTTCGAAACCCGGACGTCCGGCACCGAACGAGCCACCATGATTGCGACATCGATCCCCGCCCCATCCATCTCCGAACGGAAGCCTTCGATGGTCATGCCGCGGGTGAAATGATCGATCTCCCTCGTACCGACGCGCTCGTTGAGCCACCGCACCACGCCGTAGGAGGGCGTGTCCGGCTCGGCGCCGAAGAAGGCATGCAGGAAGGTCGGACGGCTACGCATGTCCACGATGGGCATTCTGGTGCTCCAGGGTATCGCGAGGGGTGTGGGTGAAGCACCGGCACGGGGGCGAGACGCGTGCCGGCGCTTTCGGTTCAGTGCGAGACGGCTTCCAGGACCTTGCCACGGGTCTCGACGCCCAGGGTCAGGACGAGCACCGCGGCGATGAGGAAGCCACCCGCACCGACCTGGAACGCCGTCGCGGGACCGTAGTCGCGCACCAGGACCGGGACGATCATCGGGCCGAGGATGGCGCCGATCCGCCCGAAGGCCGAGGCGAAGCCCGCGCCGGTCGCTCGTGCCCGGGTAGGGTAGAGCTCCGGCGTGTAGGCATACAGGCAGCTCCACATGCCGAACATGAAGAACTGCATCACGAAGCCCGTAACGAACAGCCATGTCTGGTCGACGGCGTTGCCGTAGGCGTACGCCGCCACCGCGGCGCAGACGAGATAGATCGCGGTCGTCGGCTTGCGTCCGATCCTCTCCAGCATCAAGGCCGCGGTGAAGAAGCCCGGGATGCCGCCGATGGTGATCAGGGTGACGAAGCCCACCGACCCGACGATCGAGAAGCCGCGTTCCTTGAGAAGGACCGCGATCCAGGAATTGAGGCCGAAGAAGCCGATCAAGGCGAAGAACCACATGCCGAAGGCCATCACCGTACGCAGGCGGTACTCGGCCGAGAAGAGCGTCAGGATGGGGTTCTGGTGCGCGACCGGAGCGGCGACGGCCGTGATCATGGGTGCCACGGGGGGGAGAGGTTTCCCGGTGGCTCGCTCGACCTCGCGCTCCATCATCGACATCACCGCGTCCGCCTCGGCGTGACGCCCGTTGTCCGCGAGCCATCGCGGGGATTCGGGCATGGAGCGGCGGACCAGGAGGACCACCATCGAGAGCAGTCCCACGATGACGAACGCCCAGCGCCAACCGAGGTATGGCAGCACGAAGAAACTGATCGCCCCCGACAGGACGTAACCGATCGCCCAGAAGCCCTCCATGAAGGCTATGTACTTGCCGCGCACGTTCGCTGGCACGATCTCCGAAACCATCGCTTGGGCCACCGGCGCCTCGCCGCCGACGCCGACCCCGATCAGGAAGCGGCAGACCATCAAGGCCGTGAGGCTCCAGGCCGCCGCCGCCGCGAGGCTGGCGAACCCCCAGACGAGCATGGTAACCTGGAATACGGTCTTGCGTCCGAACTTGTCGGAGGCCGTCCCCGCGATCACGTTCCCGACCAGCTGACCGGCGAACGTCATGGCGGCGAGTTGACCGGCCTCCGTCGGCGTAAGCCCGAACGCGACGACGATCGAGCCGAGCAGGAAGGTCAACAGCGCCACGTCCACCTGGTCGACCAGCCATGCCGAGGCGATGATCGCGAAGACCTTGCGCTGGTAGCCGGACATCGGCAGCCGTTCGAGCCGACCGGCGATATCGGTGGTCGCCGCCGCTGCCGCGGCGCGTCCGGAAGCGGTGAGTTCGATCCCCATCTCGATCGGGGGGGCGCTCGCGAGTTGCATGGCGTATCTCTCCCTGGACTGGCTGATCGATCACCGTGGCATCGGCAGAGCGACCTCATCGGTCATTGTCGAGCGGCTGGCGGCTCCGAACTTGCACCGGATAGAGCGCCATGCCGATGTGCATCATTTTTCTAATTTTGCCGATGTCGATAGGCAAACCCTTCCCTTTTCGACGCAAAGCATGCAAATATAATTCTCTTTTACCCTATAGCCCATTGTTATGGCCCTGAACCTCCATCTCCTCCGCCTGTTCGCTTCCGTGGCACAAACCGGCAGTTTCTCGCGCGCCGCCGACGATCTGAACGTCAGCCAGCCTGCGATCTCGCGAGGGGTTCGAGACTTCGAACTGCAGGTCGGATGTCGATTGCTCGACCGTGGTCCCCGTGGCGTACGCGTCACCCGCGAGGGAGAAGCGTTGCTGCGGTACGCGAAGTCGTTGTTCGCCATGGAGCGGGCTGCCGAGGAGGAGTTGCGATCCCTTCGCGAATTGGGCGAGGGCATTCTGCGGATCGGCGCAAGTACCACGATCGCCACATACATGATTCCCAGCTATCTCGGTAGTTTCTACAAGGCTCATCCAGGGGTCGAGATCAGCATCGTCAGCGCCAACACGCGTGCGATCGCTACACTGTTGCTCGAACATGCCATCGATGTCGCCCTTGTCGAGGGTCCCGTCGACGAGCCGGGCATCGTCAGCGAAGCGTGGCTCACGGACGAGATGGTGCTGATCACATCGCCCGAGCACGCCTTCGCCCGCGAGATCGAGCCGGTCGATACCGCCCGTCTGAACGCCGAGACGTTCATCTGTCGGGAGCCGGGTTCCGGCACGCGGGAAATCGTTGCGGAGGTTCTACGGAACAACGGAATCCGCCCCGTCCGGAGCTTGGAGATCGGCAGCACGGAGGCGATCAAGCAATTGGTGGCGAGCGGGCTCGGCGTGGCGATAA
Source organism: Methylobacterium sp. WL6 (assembly GCF_008040095.1). NCBI lineage: Bacteria > Pseudomonadati > Pseudomonadota > Alphaproteobacteria > Hyphomicrobiales > Methylobacteriaceae > Methylobacterium > Methylobacterium sp. WL6. The sequence continues at coordinate 16,607 of NZ_VRVH01000056.1, forward strand.
CCTCGGCGGCTGCGATCCGTGACCAGATCACGCTACGCACGTTGATCGTCGTACCCATCCATCGCCTGCGCATGGAACGGACGCTGTGGCGATTATCGGTCCCCGGGCGGCTGGCCAATCCAGCGACGATCGCATTCGAGCGGTTGATCCAGATATAACCGGCAGAAGGGGTAGGCACGGTGTGTTTAGGCCCCGTGCCGGGCCAACAAGGTCTTACATGTCGGATCGCGTGGCCGACGCCATTCAGGTTCTCGACAGGGGCGTGCGTGTCTGTCGGAAGGGGGCGGTCGTACGCCCGCAACATGCGACTCCGTAAAGACGGTAGCGGGTAGCGCGACCGACGACCTGCTACCAACCCGGGCGAGCGAAAATTGACGGCGTCGATGATCTTTCCGTCCATTACGGAGGGGGCCCATGCCGACGAGGCCAGAGGTGTACGAGGCAACGGACGCGCTCAGGGGACAGGGCAAGCGCGTCTCGCTCCGGGCGGTTATCCCGCTCCTGAAGTAGGGCGGGTCGAACCGCAAGGGCGGTCCCCTGCTCGGAACTAGGTCCTGTCGTCGCCTGAACGGATTGGCTGGGCTTGCGTTTTCATCTCTTTGAGTCGGTAGAGACGATGCTGAGCGATGCGCAATGGTCTGAATTGGAGCCCCTGGTTGAGGCCTGCCGGCCCAAGGCCAAGACGCCCCAGCAGGATCTGCAACGCACGCTCTCGGCGATCCTCTGGCGGCATCAGAACGGGGCCAAGAGGCGGGCCGTTCCGGAGGAATTGGGTCCCTGGTGGCGGGCGGCGCGGATTTTCATCCGCTGGTCGCGTGCTGGCGTCTGGGAGCGCCTTCTCAGCCTCGTGCAGGAGCGCGGCGTTCAGCTCGGGCTGGTGTTCCTCGACGGCACCAATGTGCGGGCACACCCTCAAAAGGCGGCGGGGCCTGCCAAAAGGGGGGATCTGGGGCCGAGCGAGATCATCGTGAAGCTCTTGGCCGCTCGCGTGGCGGCTATGGCTATGAGGCGTGCGTGATCGCCGACGGACAGGGCCGCGCCATCGCGTTCCAGCTGGCGCCCGGTCAGGCCCACGAACTGCCCCATGCGGTTACACTCCTCGACCAGCTTCTAGGTGTGCCCAAGTGGGTCGTCGGAGACCGGGGCTACACCAGCCGCGCCTTTCAGGAGCACATTTGGGACATGGGTGCGCGGCCCGCGATCCCGCCCCAGCGCCACGAGGCGCCCGTCGCCTGCCCAGACTGCAACTACAATAACCGCAATCAGGTCGAGCGGCTCTGGGCCAGGCTCAAGGAATGGCGCGCCATCGCTACCCGATACGAGAAGACCGCCGCCAGCTTCATGGGCGTCCTCTCCCTCGCAGCCACCCTCGATTGGCTCAAGCGATGACAGACCCTAAAAGTCTGAGCTGTCGTATCGCCCGACGCTTGAATGGGCAAGCTCCCGGAGCGATGCAAGCCCGGATGCTGGCGGTGGTGGGCGAGCTTTGGGAGGCTGCGCGGACCGACGCGGCCCAAGCGCTGGCGGGCGTGCGAGAGGCGTTGGCCGCGGAACGCGCGGCATCGAACGAGATTTTAGACGAAGCGCTGGTTCGGCTCGACGCTGCGGAAAACGAGCTTGCGGTGCTCAGGGGATAGGCAACCCGGTCGGAGGCGCGGCTGCAACGCGACCAGGCGGAGGAATACTGGGATCGGATGATCTTCAAGATCCGCGGGATCATCCCCGAGGGTGGTGCCCTCAGGGTCGACCAGATCCTTCCTCGCCTGAAACCGGACTTGGTGCGGGGCGTAGACCATCACCGAGAGGACATGACGACCAAGACGCTGCGTAAAAAGCTTGTCGAACGGTCGACCCGCGTGAAGTACGTAACGAAACAGGACGGTGATCTTTGAGGACGGCGGCCGATCCCGGCTTGACTCGAACCCTGGCCTTTCCTCGGCGGCGGTCCACATCGGCCTAGCATCACCGGATCGGGTTTCAGCGGCATGTCGCAGGTGACGAAGTTTCCGCACTACCACCAGACCGAAAATCTGTTCACGAACCACGTTATGGTGATTGTGCGGATGCTCTACGAGGCATCGCCAAAGCTGTGGGGGGGTGCGGGCGCTGTGCGCGAAGGAGGTCACGGTGGGCCCCCGCTTCTCGCAGCAAGTACACGGCGCCCACTGCGTGCGGGACGGACTGGTTGCCCAAGACCCGCTGGCGGTCTTCGTGGAGACCAAGCTCGGATCGCTACCCAACCCAAGTCAGTTGGCCCGCCATTGCCAAACGATCGTCGACCGCCTGCCCGGTTGGAAAGGAAGCTTCCTGTCTCGCTGACGTCCGGACGGAGCTGACAGGCAATCTCTCGGGAGGTCGCCGACATGGCCGCGGCGCACTGCGTCTCGGCGGTGCCGGTCACGTTCGGCGAGTTCGTCAACCAGCTCGCGGAGCTTCCGTTGGCGGACCTCGCCCTCAGGGAAACCCTGCAGGAGTTCGCCGATTTCGCGCTCGCGGAGAACCTCGTGCCGCGCGACGGGCCGGAGATGGTCGCGATGCTCACGGACACTTCGTGACGGGACAATCTCGCTCACGGGGTCTACTATGAACCGATCAATCGCGGTCCGAAGTACACCCGGGCTGCCTTCCTCGGGCCCTACCACGACAAGCAGGTCAGCCACGTCGGCCGCATCGTGACCGGCATCGGGGCGATGCAGGACGACACCGGCGTAATGATCTTCGACGACCTAGAAGCGAGCGCGCTTGATGATAGGGGCAAGCAGGCGATCCGGGACATGGTAGCTGCGGCGTAAGTCTACTACTGGAGCTAGAGGCCTCGCGGCATCGTTACTACGTCATGGGCAGATTCGCTTCAACGAACTTCCGGAAAGTTTCTCATGACGGGTTACTGCTATTTCGACATCGCGAGATTGGCTAGTAGACGACTGCTCAAGCGTACCCCCTGCACTCTGGCTGCTGGTGCGTTGGACGACCTGACTTACGTATAGTTGTCGACCCTGGTCAGCCCGCCCCTGTTGTGCGTCCCACATGTAAATTGCTGGTTGCCCTACAACTGGTCCCGGATGCCGGGTGTGCGCCTTTAAGCGTCGAGGTTCTCGCAGTCGCCAGCAATTGCTGGCAGGACGATGCTAGGTCTATGGCGGCCACCACGGCTTCCAGTCTTCATCTAGGGGACCCCACCAGGGGGTGGGGTGGCCCGGACAGGGCTCGGCGACCCCATCGACCGGCACGTTCCCCTCACCCGCGGGGCGATGTCCCTGTTTAGGGACGCGCCTTGTCCCGGCGCTCCCGCTCAACGTCGTGGCCCTCCAGCCTGTACGCGAGCAAGATTGCCCCGGCGGTCACGACGAGCCAGCCCGCGTGCAGCCAGGCGTACCAGGGTAGCGTCATGCGGGCATGCCGATCGTGGCGAGCGCGGCCGCATCGTCCTCTTGCAGAGCGACCGGCGGCGGCGCTCCCCGCAGGGCGTCCTCGTGCCGGAGGAGGGTCAGCCAGAGGACCTGGCGTTGGACGTCCAGCGTCCACGTCAGGCCGCCTAGCTGAACAGGGGCATCGGCAAGCGGCGTAAGCGCATCATTGGAGGGCACAACACCGCATGCGCTCCATGACGCGGGGATCGTACCAGGCTGGCTGGACAGACGATCGAGAAGGTCGCGGGCCGTCGGGCCTACAAGATTGGCGTGCGCGGTCCTTACCTCTTCACACGTGCGACGCCCGCGGTTCGGCGGCAGGACGCGGCGTCCACCGCCGTCCGCGCGCTCGTACATGCGCTCGCCTGGGGAGAGGCGGGTGACGTACAGGTCGGTGCTGACCCGCACGATTCCATGGGCCACTGCATGAGCGACGAGCGCGGCCGCCTTGACGACCTTCGTCGTGTCGAGGACGTGGTACGGCAACCCCGACCGGCCCGCCTTCCAGGCCATCCAGTGCCTAACGAACGTCAGCGGGCCGATCGCGTCGCCCGGCGCGACGTTCGCCGCCTGCCAGAGTTCGGTGACGTCGCGCTCGGTGAGGTGCGGGCTCGTGTGCAGCATACGGCGAGGCGACCGCAGGGTCTCGGCGACCAGGGCGGGGACGTCGCCGGGGTCCAGGCGGGGCGCGCGGGCCATAGCTACTGCCTACCTGCGACCGGCTCGGCATCGAGCGAGGGCATGCGGGCCTCGGACACGCCTAGGCTCGCGAGCGTCTCACGTAGGTCGTGCCGAGCGTGGTCGGCACGGTAGACGTGGCCCCACGTCGAGCACCGCACGACGTGGGCCTTCTGGAACAGGCGCGTTCGCACGTCGTCCAGGGCCGGGTGAGCCGGGTCGACGCCGAGCCTGATCAGGCTGGCGTCGAACGCGGCGGCGAAGTCGTCGAACGCCACGATCTCGTGGACAAGGCTGCCCCCGAACGGATCGTGGATCCTCTCGTACCTGGTCCTCATCGCCTGCTCCCCTTGCTCGCCATGCGCTCCAGGCGATCGATCAGTTCGGCCGCCAGCCTATCGGCCATCGTGGCCGCCGCCTCGTCCATGCACCGCTCCCAGGACGGCGTGGCCACGGGCTCGTAGTGCGCCTCGTCTATCGACAGGTAGAGCAGCCGTGGCACGTCGTTGTTCACCACCCGGGGCACGGTGACCGTGGTCTGGTCCCGGCGCGTGAACGTCGTCGTCGGCATCTCGCGCTTGCCCGCCTTGACCGCCCGGGCGACGCGCTTGCGCCCCACGCCGGCGACCACGCGGGGCGAGCGCGCCCAGATGCCGGGATGGTCGATGAAGCTCCCTGCGGAGGGCGGCGTCACCGGCCTTGACCTCGAACACGCCCTACCGCGCCGATCCGCGCGTCGCGCCGGGCCCGCCCGTGTTGCGCGTGTACCCGGCCGCGGCCATGCGCGCGATCGCCTTGGCGTCGGCCGCCGGGACCTTGTTGCCCGCCCCGGGCTTGCCCAGGCCCGAATGGGCAATGCCCCTCGGGTTCGGGACCTTGAGCGTGGACTGGTCGCCGAAGTAAGCCTCCACGCCAACGTCACCCGGACGGCGCTCGTTGCCAGTATTGCCGAACGAATACTTGAGCCATGCGGACTGCATGTCCATGATGAACACGTCGGCCTTGGCCTCGCCGACGCTGGTGACCTTGCCCAGCAGGTCCTTGTCGACGGTGTATCGCACGCCGTCGCGGGTCGCTTGGTTCGGATGGTCGAACACCGTGTCGACGGCGCGGCGCCAACGGTTCACGCCGTCGATCGCGACGCCCGTCAGGGCGAACTGCACGGCCCGCGGGAACCGCGAGGCGCCGAGTTCCTCGAAGGCGCGCTGGGCGTCACGGACGGCGCCGGCGACGTCGATGCGGACGGCGAGGCCTGTCACGCGGTGCCCCCGAAAAGGAAGGGCCCGGCCTCTCGGCACGGGCCCCCAGTTGCGATCGCCCCTCGCCACTGGCGATGAACGAATCAAGCTTACCCGCGCGCGATGCCCGCGGCAAGGGCGGCGGTCAAGAGGCGGTGACGGCCACCGGTGCCGCGCCCTGCTGGCGGGGATCGATGCGAGCGCAGATCGCGCGTCCGGCGTCGCCGGAGGTGTAGCCGATCGCGATCATCGTGCTCTTGGCGCGCCGGGCGACGTCATGGAGGCAGATCGCGCGCGCGATCCCTTCGCCGACTGCGGGGCGATGTTCGGCTTGGAGGTCGAGCATCGCCTGTACGATTGACCAGTCGGCATGCGCGCGCACCTTGGCGCGGTCGCGGCTCGCACGGACTCGATCGGCGTGGGCGCGCTTGGCGGCTGCACCGCGCTGCGCGGCGGAACGGGGCGGTGCGACGTCGACGGGGGTAACGGACGGGGTCGGGAAC
>NZ_VRVH01000570.1:0-1270 GCF_008040095.1 Methylobacterium sp. WL6
CGCCAGGCCGGCGCGCGCCGGCCCGCCCAGCCGCACGCCCTCGCCGCGTGCGAGCGCGATCAGGGCGCCAAGCCCGAATTCCAGCATCACCGGGTTCGACCAGAACGCCAGCGGCACGGCCTCCGGCTTCAGCCAGGCGCCCGCCAGCACGATTCCGGCGAGGGCCGCCACGAGCCAGGCAACGCCGGCCCGGCGACCCCAGCCGAGACCGAGCGCGAACAGCGCGTAGAACGCCATCTCGCAATTGAGCGTCCAGCCGAGGCCGTAGAGCGGCAGCACCGCGCCGTCCGGCCGCGCCGCGGGCCAGAACAGGAAGGAGGCGACGACCTGGCCGGCGTCCGGCGGTCCGCCGCTGCCGTTGAGGGCCGACGGCGCCGCCAGCCCGACCGCGAGGTAGAGCGCGGTGACCAGCCAGTACAGCGGCACCACCCGCGCGATCCGATGCGCCAGGAAGCGGCGCCGACCTCCGCTCTCCGCCGCATGGCGCCCGACCGCGTGCGGCGCCGCGGCGTGGACGATGATGAAGCCCGAGATCACGAAGAACACGTCGACGCCGCCGGCCCAGGGCAGCAGCCCGCTCGGGGCGAAGGCCGCGCCCGTCCGCTGCGCCAGCGCGGCCGCCTCGGCCTGCGCATGGTGCATCACGACGAGCAGCGCCGCGACCGCGCGCAGGATCTGAACTGACAAGATCTGGGTGGAGCGGGGCGTCAAGGCGGGGCCTCGGGACGGAAGGACGGCGAAAGGCATGGCGGCTGCCGCGGGGTGGATCAAGCGTCGCAGCCCGCGCGGCGGACGGCGCAAGGTCAGGCAAGACCAGAGGAACCATGCGCGATCGTCATCGTTGGTTCGATGAAGTGCTGTCGCCGTCCGTTTCGGTTGAAACCGGTATGGGCGATACAACTACGCCGGCTTGCACGCTCACCATTCATCGATCGAGGTTTTCAATGCTGAAGAAATACGCCATCCTGTCCGCGCTCGCCTTCGCCGTCTCGACCCCGGCCATGGCCCAGGGCCTGAGCGATTTCCGTCTGCAGTCGCTGCAGGCGAACGCCTTCGAGATCCAGTCGAGCCAGATCGCGCTGTCGAAGTCCCGCAACCCACAGATCCGGACCTACGCCCAGGAAGCGATCCGCGACCACCGTTCGGCCAACGTCGCCCTCGTCGGCGGTGACCGCAACTACGTCGCCGCGCAGGGCGGCGTGGTCGGCGGTCCGGTGGACGGCTTGATCGGCGCGCCGCTGGCGGTGGCCGGTGGCGCCGTCGGCGCGCC
>NZ_VRVH01000571.1:0-1239 GCF_008040095.1 Methylobacterium sp. WL6
GCACCCCGCCGGCCTCGGCCACCGCGGTGCCGGCCGACTACGCCGACCGCGCCTCGCCGGAGCACCCCCCGGGCTTCTACGGTCCCGCCGACGGCGGCACCGCGGTGAACGCCCTGCGGACCGAAGACCGCCTCAGGGCGCTCGACCTCGCGCCGCTGAACGGCGCCCGCACCGGGACGCTCGCCGGCGCCGAGACCCTGGATCTGCGCCCGAGCCTGTTCACGCTGGCGCTGCTGCTTCTGGTGCTCGACACGCTGGCCGGGCTCTGGCTGGGCGGCTTCCTCAACCGCGGCTCGGGCGGACTGGTCGGCCGCCTGCGCGGCCGCGCGGCGATGCTCGCGATGGCGGGCGTGCTCGTGCTCGGCGGCCTCGGCGCGCCGCCTGCGCAGGCGGAGGAGCCGCCGGCGAACCGCCCGAACGGCATCGAGTCGGCGCTGGTCACGCGGCTCGCCTACGTGGTCACAGGCGACGCTGCGGTCGACGAGGCGAGCCGGGCCGGTCTCACCGGCCTGACTCAGATGCTGGCCTCGCGGACCGCCCTGGAGCCGGGCGAACCCGCCGGCCTCGACCCGGCCAAGGACGAGCTGGCGTTCTATCCGCTGATCTACTGGCCGATCGCGCCGGGCCGGCCCCAGCCCTCGGAAGCGACGATCCGGCGGATCGACGCGTTCATGCGCAACGGCGGCACCGTCCTGTTCGACACCCGCGACGCGCTGACGGCGCGGGCCGGTGGGCCACCGACGCCGGAGGCCGCCTACCTGCGCAAGATGCTGGCGACGCTGGAGATCCCGGAGCTGGAGCCGGTTCCGTCCGACCACGTGCTGACGAAGGCGTTCTACCTCGTCGACAGCTTTCCCGGGCGCTATGCCACCGGCCAGACCTGGGTCGAGGCGCTGCCGCCGGCCGCCGAGGGCACCGAGCGCCGCCCGGCGCGGGCCGGGGACGGCGTCAGCCCGATCGTCATCACCGGCAACGACCTCGCCGCCGCCTGGGCGATCGACCGCCGCGGCGACCCGCTCTACCCGGTGGTCGGCGGCGACCAGCGCCAGCGCGAGATGGCGTTCCGCGGCGGCGTCAACATCGTGATGTACACGCTGACCGGCAACTACAAGGCGGACCAGGTCCACGTGCCGGCCCTGCTGGAGCGGCTGGGACAGTGAGATCTCTTCGCGTTCAGGCCAGCTCTTCTCCCTCCCCCCTTGGCGGGGGAGGGTACCCTGCGCAGCGGGGGGGGAGAGG
>NZ_VRVH01000572.1:0-1237 GCF_008040095.1 Methylobacterium sp. WL6
GCCGGACGCCGCCGCCGAATGGCTCGCGCCGCACGCCTTCAAGGCCCGGATCGATTGGGCCGCCGAAGCCTGCGAGCGGGCGCCGCCCGCCGGCAACCCGGTCGCGCTCGCCGAGGACGCGTTCGGTCCGCTGCTCTCCGCGCCGACCCGGCGCGAGATCGCCCGGGCCGAGACCGGGGCGCAGGGCCTCGCCCTGCTCCTGATGAGCCCGGAATTCCAGCGGAGATAGCGCGATGCGGCTCAACCCACCGACCTGCGGCAGCCTGCCGACCCGTCGCGGCCTGCTCGCCGCCGGCTCGACGCTCGCGGCCGCCGGCCTGATGCCGCGGATCGCTTCGGCCGCGACCCGCGACCCGCGCTTCGTCTTCGTGATCCTGCGCGGCGCGCTCGACGGTCTCGCCTTCCTCCCGGCGATCGGCGATCCGGCCTATGCCGCCTTGCGCGGCCCGCTGGCACTGCCGGCGTCGGGCGCCGGCGCGGCGCTGCCGTTCGGCGGCCTGTTCGGCCTCAACCCGAACCTGCCGTTCCTCAAGGGGCTGTTCGATGCCCGCGAGGCCTTGATGCTGCACGCGGTGGCGACGCCCTATCGCGAGCGTTCGCATTTCGACGGGCAGGACGTCCTGGAGAACGGCACCCCGAGCCCGAACGGCAGCGGGACCGGCTGGCTCAATCGCGCGGCCGCCCTGCTGCCGTCCGCCGGCCCGGCCCGCGGACGCGACCTCTTCGCCTGCGGCGCGACGGTGCCCCTGGTGATGCGCGGGCCCGCCCCGGTGATGAGCTGGTCGCCCGGCAACCTGCGCGCGCCGCTCGACGACACGGTGATGCGGCTGGAGCGTCTCTACGGCGAGCGCGATCCGGCCCTGCTGGCGGCGCTGACCGAAAGCAACCGTCTCGACGCGATGCTGCCGGAGGGGGGGCAAGCGGTCGGCGGTCCCGGCCGCATCTACGCCACCCTGGCCGCGGCGGCGGGGCGGATGCTCGCCCGCCCCGACGGGCCTCGGATCGCGACCCTGGCGCTCGACGGCTGGGACACCCATGCCGCGGAGGGGCCGGCCTCGGGCCGCCTCGCCCACCTCCTCAAGGCGCTCGACGACGCGCTGGCGGCGCTGAAGGCGGAGCTCGGCCCCGCCTGGGGCGACACCGTGGTCGCGGTCGCCACCGAGTTCGGCCGCACCGCGCACGCCAACGGCACCGACGGGACCGACCACGGCACCGCCGCGGCCGCCTTCCTCGCCGG
>NZ_VRVH01000573.1:0-1226 GCF_008040095.1 Methylobacterium sp. WL6
GTCGCCGCCGGCGTGCACCCGTCGCCGTTCCCGCACGCCCACGTCGCCACCACGACGACCCACAAGACGCTCCGCGGCCCGCGCGGCGGCATGATCCTGACGAACGACGAGGCGCTCGCCAAGAAGTTCAACTCGGCGATCTTCCCCGGCCTGCAGGGCGGCCCGCTCATGCACGTCATCGCCGGCAAGGCCGTGGCCTTCGGCGAGGCCCTGAAGCCCGAGTTCAAGATCTACGCCCGCCAAGTGATCGAGAACGCCAAGGCGCTGGCCGACACCCTGATGTCGGGCGGCTACGACATCACCTCGGGCGGCACCGACAACCACCTGATGCTGGTCGACCTGCAGCGGAAGGGCCTCACCGGCAAGGCGGCGGAAGCCGCGCTTTCGCGGGCCGACATCACCTGCAACAAGAACGGCGTCCCCTTCGACACGCAGAAGCCGACGATCACCTCGGGCATCCGCCTGGGCACGCCGGCCGGCACCTCGCGCGGCTTCGGCGTCGCCGAGTTCAAGCAGATCGGCGGCTTCATCGTCGAGGTGCTCGACGGGCTCGTGGCGAACGGCGAGGCCGGGGATTCCGCGGTCGAGGCCTCGGTCAAGACCCGCGTCCACGCCCTCACCGACCGGTTCCCGATCTACGGCTGATCCGGACGTCGCCGGAAGGGAAGCCTTCCGGCGTGCACTGCAACACGATAGAGACGGCCGCGGATCGCCTCGATCCGCGGCCGTTCTCGTTTCCCGAGAGGCCGCCGTCTTTCCGGCTCGATGAGAAGGTCCGCCCGATGCGGTGTCCCTATTGCGGCGGCTCCGACACGCAGGTGAAGGATTCGCGGCCGAGCGAGGACGGCGCCGCGATCCGCCGCCGCCGGGTCTGCCCGGACTGCGCCGGCCGCTTCACCACCTTCGAGCGCGTGCAGCTGCGCGAGCTCGTGGTGCTCAAGCGCTCGGGCAAGCGCGTGCCGTTCGAGCGCGACAAGCTGCAGCGCTCGATCGGCGTGGCCCTGCGCAAGCGCGCGGTCGACCCCGAGCGGATCGAGCGGCTGGTCAGCGGCATCACCCGCCAGCTCGAGAGCGGCGGCGAGTCCGAGATCACCTCGGAGGCGATCGGCGAGCTGGTGATGGAGGGCCTGAAGGGCCTCGACGACGTCGCCTACGTGCGCTTCGCCTCCGTCTACAAGAACTTCCGCGAGGCCAAGGACTTCGAGGACCTGCTCGGCACCTTGGCG
>NZ_VRVH01000574.1:0-1217 GCF_008040095.1 Methylobacterium sp. WL6
GGCCGAGCCCGGGCGGCGGCGCGGTGGGCACCAGGGCGACGAAGTCCCCGAGCAGGGTCACCGCGAGGGGCCCGACCGCCAGGGGCGCGCGGGGCTGCGCCAGCGCCGCGCAGGCGGCCAGGAGGTCGCCCTCGGTCCGGCCCGCGGCGAGGCGCATCGGCGCCTTCAGCGTCGCGTGGAAGCCGTAGACCCGCGGCGCCGCGGTGACGGCGGCGAGCGCCGCGCGCGCGGCCGCGTCCCATCCGGGCAGGGGCACATCGCCGAGGACCGCCTCGCCGAAGGCGGCGAGCGCCGATCCGGGCTCCGGCGTGACGTAGAGCGCGTAGCGTGTCGGGGCGTCCACCGGGGCACTCGCTTCGGGCGTGGATCGGTCACGGCCCGGCGCGGATAGAACCCGATCGCCCGCTCGGCAAGGCGCGGCCGCTCAGCCCCGCGGGATCGGGCGGTTGCGGCAGGCGGCGCGATATTGCTGCCGGCTCAGGCCGCGCATGTTGCGGCGGTCGGCTTCCTGGGTGCAGGCGATCTTGCGGTCGGCCTTGTTGAGGCTCTTCGTGCCGCTCGACGGGACGTCGGTCGGCGCGGGCGCGGTGTAGGATTGCGCGAGGCCCGACGTCGTCAGCAACGCGAGACACAGGGTGCTTGCCAAGACCGTACGCATCCAACGAACTCCTGCTTCATCAGTCGCGCTCGCCGGGCAATAACCGGGCCAAGCTTGGCGGCTCGGGGCGTGGTCGATCACGCGGTGCGGCCGGCGGCGATCGCGGCGACGACGCGATGCGAATCCGACACCCATCCGAAGATGCCGCCCTGCGCCACGATCATCGCGAGGCCGGCCGCGTGGAAGGCCGGGATGTACGAGCCGCAGGCATCCGACACCACGAGGCAGCGGTAGCCGCGGTCATTGGCCTCGCGCACGGTGGTGTGGACGCAGACCTCGGTGGTGACGCCGCAGACGAGCAGCGTGGCGACGCTGCGCGCGGCCAGGATCTCGGCCAGGTCGGTGGCGTAGAACGCGCCCTTGCCCGGCTTGTCGACCACCGGCTCGCCGGGAGCGGGCGCGAGGTCGGCGACGATGTCGTGGCCGGGCTCGCCGCGGATCAGGATGCGCCCCATCGGCCCGGGCGCGCCGATGCGGGCGGACGGCGTGCCGCGGGCGATCTTGGCGGCGGGCGCGTCCGACAGGTCGGGGCGATGCCCTTCGCGAGTGTGGACCACGA
>NZ_VRVH01000575.1:0-1217 GCF_008040095.1 Methylobacterium sp. WL6
CCTCGGCGATGGCGCGGGCGACCGCGCGGGCCTCGTCGCGGGCGGCCTCGGCCTCGTAGCGCGTCAGCAGCGCCATCACCCCCTGCATCTCAGAGAACGGCATGTCCTCGCAGGCGGTGATCGCCCGCTCGATCATCCGCCGCGACAGGCCGACGCCGCGCAACGTGCTGGTGCCGTCGGCGGCCTCGCGCCAGGCCGAGAGCGCGGCCACCACCGCGGGCAGCAGCGCTTCGGCGAGGCCGGCGCGGCGATGCAGGTCGGCGATCCCGCGCGGCTCGCGCAGCAGCGTGCCGACGCGGGCGTGCTCCAGGCCGGTGAGGTCGGCGAACGCGGTCTCCGCAAAGGCCATCTGCCCCGAGAAGATCGCCCGCAGGATCAGGCCGGCATTGAGCTGGCCCGTGATGCGCAGGTGCTTGACGATCCGCGCGGTGGCGGCGGCGCCCGCGCCGTCGCAGAGCTCGAGCACCGTGCGCTCACCGGCCTCGCGGCTCATCCGGGCGCTGCGGTCGGGCGAGAGCCAGCCGCACGCGGTCACGAAGTCCGACAGGGTCCGGGCGAGCCGGGCGCCGACGGCGTGGCGCACCTCGATCGGCAGGTCCGCCCGCGCCAGCAGCGCCTCGCGCACGCCGGCGTCGCCGCCATGGCGCTCGACCATGCGCAGCATGCGGCCCGTGGTGATGCGCGCCGTCGGGTTGCGGGCCAGCACCGCGAGGGTGTCGCCGCCGCCGATCTCGGCCAGGGCCCCGGCCACGGCGTGCGAGAGGTGATGGCGCGCGGCGATCGTCGCGCGGATCGTCTCGCAGCCCATCGCGGCGGCGTCCACGAGGTCGGCATCGGTCAGGACCGGCGATGCGGCGAGCACCAGGCAGGCGACCTCGGTCTGGTCGGAGGCCAGGGCCACGACGAGGGGGCGCGGCGCACGCGCCGAGGCGGCGCAGGCCTCGGCCATGGCGCGGCGCACCACCGGGGCCGGGTCGTCGAGCAGCGCCAGGATCGCGGTCTTGGCCTCCCAGGCGGCATCCGCCTCGAGGTTGCCGTACAGGTAGGCCCGCGTCAGCGCGGAGGCGGCCTCGGCCCGGCGCCCCGCCGAGGTGGACTGGGTGCAGGCGAGGAACTGGCGGATGTTCATGGGCCGCTCCGGTTCGTGAACAACGACGCGTTGGGGGCGGCGGCAAGCGACGCCGCGAACTCGGCCGGCCGGCGCGGCGGCAGCGGCG
>NZ_VRVH01000576.1:0-1207 GCF_008040095.1 Methylobacterium sp. WL6
GGCCTGCGCATCGTGATGCTGACCGGCGACAATCGCGGCAGCGCCGCCCGGGCGGCCGAGGCGCTCGGCCTCGACGCGGTCACGGCCGAGCTTCTGCCGGAGGACAAGGCGGCGGCGATCCTGCGCCTGAAGGCCGGCGGGCGTCGGGTCGCCATGGTCGGCGACGGCGTCAACGACGCGCCGGCGCTCGCGGCCGCCGATGTCGGCATCGCCCTGAGCAGCGGGACCGACGTCGCGATGCACGCCGCCGGCGTCACGCTGATGCGCGGCGATCCCGTGCTGGTCGCCGACGCCGTCGACATCGCCCGGCGGACCTACGCCAAGATCCGGCAGAACCTGTTCTGGGCGCTGGCCTACAACGTCGTCGGCATTCCGCTCGCGGCCGCCGGCCTGCTCAGCCCGATGGTCGCCGGCGCCGCGATGGCGTTCTCCAGCGTCAGCGTCGTCGGCAACGCGCTGCTGCTGCGCCGCTGGCGCCCGGCCGCGGAGGCGCGGCGATGATGACCATCGGCGAGGCCGCACGGGCCTCCGGCGTGTCGGCCAAGATGATCCGCTACTACGAGAGCACCGGCCTGATCGACCGGGCGGCGCGATCGGAAGCCGGCTACCGGCACTACACCGAAGCGGAGATCCACACGTTGCGCTTCATCCGCCGGGCGCGCGACCTCGGCTTCACCGTGGAGCAGATCGGCGTGCTGCTGGCGCTGTGGCGCGACCGGGGCCGGGCCAGCGCCGACGTGAAGCGCATCGCGCTCGAGCACGTCGACGCGCTGGAGCGGAAGGCGGCCGAGCTCCACGCGATGAGCCGGACGCTGACCGCGCTCGCCGCACGCTGCCACGGCGACGACCGCCCGGACTGCCCGATCATGGAGGATCTGGCGGAGGCCGGACCTGTTCCGGAAGGCGCACCGGGCGGCCCCGCCCGGTTCGGGCTCGGTCGGTCGGCGCATAGGCGCGATGAGGGATGACGAGGCGGACGCCGCATCGGGAGCCGCTGCCGAAGGCGATACCCGAACGGCAAGCGGCCGGCCTGCGTGGCGCAGGCCGGCTGTTTGCGGTTATGTGAGGTGTATGTGGTGTATTTGGTTGCGGGGACAGGATTTGAACCTGTGACCTTCAGGTTATGAGCCTGACGAGCTACCGGGCTGCTCCACCCCGCGCCAGGGTGCGTGCTGGTCCTCGTGTATGGACCGGCACGTTCGGCGAT
>NZ_VRVH01000577.1:0-1201 GCF_008040095.1 Methylobacterium sp. WL6
CTCGCGGGCGAGGCGGGCCTCGCCTTCGTCGCCCCGCCGCTGGCGCTCTGCGGCGACAACGGCGCGATGATCGCCTGGGCCGGCATCGAGCGGCTGCGCCTCGGGCTGACCGACGACATCACCGCGCCGGCCCGCGCCCGCTGGCCCTTCGCCGACGCCCCCCGCCCCGAGGCCAGCGCCGAATGAGCGGCGCCGCCCGCCACATCCTCTCGCGCGGCAATCTCCGCGATCTCCGCGTGACGGAGCCCGAGCCGGAGGCGGCTCCAGCCCCCGTCGGCGAGCCGCAGGCGCGGTGGCGCGAGCTGGTCGACCGCCTCCTGCCGCAGGCCGCGCCGGACCATCCCGACTGGCCCGTCGTGAACGACCACTGCTTCGCCCGCATCCTGCTCGACAACGCCTGCAACGGGCCGTGGCGCGAGAGCGTGGCGGCGCCGGCCTGGGCCAACATGCCGCCCGACCGGCTCGCGGTCGCGATCGACCTCGGCAACGCCGTGCTCGCCGGCCGCGCCGACCTCGCCCTGCTCAACCGCCGCTCCCTGATATGGCGCGGCAAGCGCCGGCTGCCCAAGGCCCCCGACACCCTGGAGACCGGTTCGCTGCGCCTGCGCCGTTGGCGCCGATCGGACGACGAGCCGTTCGCGCGCCTGAACGCCGACCCCGCCGTGATGCGCCATTTCCCGAAGCTGAAATCGCCCGCCGAGAGCCTGACCGAGGCGCGGGCGCTCGACCGCCGCTTCGAGGCCGACGGCTTCGGGCCGTGGGCGGTCGAGGAGCCGGGCGGCCCGTTCCTCGGTTTCGTCGGGGCGATGCGGCTGATGCGGTCGATGCCGTTTTCCGGGGGCGAGCGCCCGGGCAGCCTGATCGAGATCGGCTGGCGCCTGAGCCCCGAGGCCTGGGGGCGCGGCATCGCCACGCGCGCCGCGCGCTTGGCGCTCGCCGACCTGTTCGGCCGCTGCGGGCTGCCGAGCGTGGTGGCGTTCACGGCGCTGGCCAACGCGCCGTCGCGACGGGTGATGGAGCGGCTCGGCATGGTGCGCGAGGCCGATTTCGACCATCCGGCGCTGACCGCCGGCCACCCGCTGCAGCGGCACGTGCTCTATCGGCTCGCGGCGGCGGATTGTTCCGGAGACCCCGCATGAGCAGCGAGAACGCGCGACCCGTCGCGGTCGTCGGCGGCGGCGCATGGGGCACGGCCCTGGCG
>NZ_VRVH01000578.1:0-1197 GCF_008040095.1 Methylobacterium sp. WL6
CGACTACGCGTTGATGGCGGCGACGACGCCGGCGCCGACGGTTCGGCCGCCCTCGCGGATGGCGAAGCGCAGCTTCTCCTCCATGGCCACCGGCACGATCAGCGTGACGTCCATGGTCACGTTGTCGCCCGGCATCACCATCTCGGTGCCCTCGGGCAGCACGCACACGCCGGTCACGTCGGTGGTGCGGAAGTAGAACTGCGGCCGGTAGTTGGTGAAGAACGGCGTGTGGCGCCCGCCCTCCTCCTTGGTCAGGATGTAGGCCTCGGCCTTGAACTTGGTGTGCGGCTTGACCGAGCCCGGCTTGCACACGACCTGGCCGCGCTCGACGTCCTCGCGCTTGGTGCCGCGCAGCAGCACGCCGACGTTGTCGCCCGCCTGGCCCTGGTCGAGCAGCTTGCGGAACATCTCGACGCCCGTGACCGTCGTGGTCTGGGTGTCGCGGATGCCGACGATCTCCACCGTCTCGCCGACCTTGACGATGCCGCGCTCGACCCGGCCCGTCACCACCGTGCCGCGGCCCGAGATCGAGAACACGTCCTCGATCGGCATCAGGAACGGCATGTCGATCGGGCGCTCCGGCTGCGGGATGTAGTCGTCCACCGTCTTCATCAGCGCCAGCACCGCGTCGTGCCCGACCGCCTTGTCGCCGTTGTCGAGCGCCACCTTGGCCGAGCCCTTGGTGATCGGGATGTCGTCGCCGGGGAAGTCGTACTTCGACAGAAGCTCGCGCACCTCCATCTCGACGAGCTCGAGCAGCTCGGCGTCGTCGACGAGGTCGACCTTGTTGAGGAACACCACCAGCGCCGGAACGCCGACCTGGCGCGCCAGCAGGATGTGCTCGCGGGTCTGCGGCATCGGGCCGTCGGCTGCCGACACCACCAGGATCGCGCCGTCCATCTGCGCCGCGCCCGTGATCATGTTCTTCACGTAGTCGGCGTGACCGGGGCAGTCGACGTGCGCGTAGTGCCGGTTCGTCGTCTCGTACTCCACGTGCGCCGTCGAGATCGTGATCCCGCGCGCCTTCTCCTCCGGAGCCTTGTCGATCTGGTCGTAGGCCGTGAACGTCGCCCCGCCGGACTCCGCCAGGACCTTCGTGATCGCCGCCGTCAGCGACGTCTTGCCGTGGTCAACGTGACCGATCGTGCCAATGTTGCAGTGCGGCTTCGTGCGGGCAAACTTCTCTTTGGCCATGGT
>NZ_VRVH01000579.1:0-1193 GCF_008040095.1 Methylobacterium sp. WL6
CCGCGCCGACCGCCCGGTCGCGCCCGGCGCCCATCCCGGCGACGCCCGCCGCCGCGATGATCGTCGCGAACAGGGCGGCCGGGAGGACCCAGCCGTCGGTGGCGTCGTGGGCGAGGCCGAAGCCGAGGGGGCCGAGCGAGGCGAAGACGTAGCCGATCCCCTGCGCCATCGCCGAGAGGGCGCCGGCCGAGGCGGCGTCGCGGGTGCGCAGGACGAGGAGGCTCAAGCCCAGCCCGAAGCAGCCGCCGATGCCGAGGCCGAGGAGCCCGGAGGCGGGGAACCGCAGGCTCTCCGGTCCGAAGGCGAGGACGAGGAAGCCGGTCAGCGTCGCGGCCAGCACCGCGACGATCCAGCCGCGCTGGTCGCGCACGCGCGCGGCCAGCATCGCCACGACGAGGGCGCCCGGCGCCTGATGCAGCGTCACCACCGAGGCGACGAGGCCGGCATCCAGCGCCGGGAGCCCGCGCCCCTGCAGGATCGCCGGCAGCCAGCCGAACAGCACGTAGGCGAGCGAGGATTGCAGGCCCATGAAGGCGGTGACCTGCCAGGCCAGCGGATCGCGCAGGAGCCGGCCCGGCGCGGCCGCCGACGACCGCTCCGGCACGGCCCGGCTCAACGGTGCCCAGGCGAGGGCGGCGACGACCGCCGGCAGCGCCCAGACCGCGAGCGCCAGCGGCCAGCCCCGGCCGATCGCCTGCTCCAGCGGCACCGCGAGGCCGGCGCCGGCGGCGGCCCCGAGGCAGAGCGTCATGGTGTAGAGCCCGGTCATCGCCCCGGCGCGGCCGGGGAAGTCGCGCTTGACCACGGCCGGCAGCAGCACGTTGGCGAGCCCGATGCCGAAGGCGGCGACCGCGGTGCCGGCGAACAGCGCCGCGACACCGCCGAGGCCGCGCAGGGCCAGGCCGGCCGCGACCACGACGATGCCGAGGAGCACCCCGCGGTCGGCGCCGAGCCGTCGCAAAATCAGCGGCGTCAGCGCGCAGGCGAGGCCGAGGCAGAGGACGGGGAGGGTGGTCAGCACCGCGGCCCCCGCCGCGGAGAGACCCGTCGCCGCGCGGATGGACGAGAGCAGCGGCCCGACGGTGCTCAGCGCCGGGCGCAGGTTGAACGCCACCGCCATCAGGCCGCAGGTCAGCAGGAGGGGCGGGATGCGCCGCGCCGCCCTCACGCGAGCCGCCGGGCCCGGAGGGCGC
>NZ_VRVH01000057.1:0-22387 GCF_008040095.1 Methylobacterium sp. WL6
GCCCGAAGCGCCGCGCCTCGTCGCCGCGCTGCGTGCGGCGGTCGGGCCGATCGACGAGGCCGCGGGGCGTCTCGGGGCCTCGAAGCGCCGGCCGGACGGTGCGGCCCCGCACTGACCGGACGGAGCCGGACCCGACCGGATCCTTTCGGGGCGAACGAGATCGATGCGGCGCAGGGCGCCGGGAGACCGCCGCGGGGCGGAGGATGGAAAGCGAGTCGATGGCTGAACAGATGCTCGGGCGAGGCGTCCCGCTCTACCGGCGCCGGATCGGGCGCCTCGCGCTCGACACGGCGGCCAGTGCCGGCCTGTCGCTCGTGCTGGCGGCCTCGCTCGTCGTGTCGGCGACGGCGCAGGACGCCGGATTTGCCGACAAGGCCGCGCCGATCAAGCTCCAGCTCAACCGGCTCGAGCCCGCCGACGATTCGTGCCGCGCGACCATCGTCGTCGACAACAGCCGTGGGACGGCCCTGAAATCCTACAAGCTCGACCTGTTCGCCTTCGACACCGACGGGATCGCGCAGAAGCGGGTCGCCGCCGAGCTCGGCCCGATCTCCGCCCGCAAGACCACCGTCAAGATCTTCAACTTCCCCGGGATCGCGTGCCCGAAGCTGAGCCGCGTGCTGCTCAGCGACGTGCTCGCCTGCGAGGGCGGGGACGCCACCCGCGAATCCTGCCTGGAGCGCACCGAGACCGAGACCAAGGCGAACGTCCCGTTCGATCGCTGAGCCGACCTCGCCAGCGGGCACGCCGGCGAGACCTCGTGAGAACCGACCCGCCCGACGGCCCCGCGCCGCCGGGCGGCCCGCGGCCGTTGCCGCATCCGAATGACACCCGAGGGAACCCGCAATGGATCCGACTTCCGCCCCGATCGACGCCGGTCACGACTTCTCGTTCGTGGGCCTGTTCCTGCAGGCCGACCCGATCGTGAAGGGGGTGATGATCCTGCTGGTGGTCGCCTCCCTCGCCTGCTGGACCGTGGTGTTCGAGAAGATCGTCCGGCTCGCAGCCGCCCGGCGGCAGGCCAAGGCGTTCGATGCGCTGGTGCGCTCGGGCGGCAACCTCGAGACCGGGATGAAGGGCATCGCCGGCCACGTGGTGAAGGCAGCCCTCGACGCCTGGCGGGACCAGGACGCCTCGGAGACCCGCGCCGAGCGGCGCGACCGGATCGAGCGGGCCATGCGCGCCGCGCTGACGCTGGAGGTCAAGCGCCTGCAGAACGGCCTCGCGCTCCTGGCGACCTCCGGCTCGACGGCGCCGTTCGTCGGCCTGTTCGGCACGGTCTGGGGCATCATGAACTCGTTCTCGTCGATCGCCCGCAGCCAGGACACCTCGCTCGCGGTGGTGGCGCCGGGCATCGCCGAGGCGCTGTTCGCCACCGCGATCGGCCTCGTCGTCGCGATCCCAGCGGTGATGGCCTACAACAAGCTCGCCAACGACGTCGGGCGGATCCAGAGCACCTTCGTCTCCGGCATCGGCGTGCTCGGCAACCGCCTCGCCCGCGACCGCGGCGTCCAGCACCGCGCCGCCGCCGAGTAGCGCCCCCCGGCGATCTCACGATGCGCGAGCCCGGCCCCGCGAAGGGCGGCCGGGCCTTCCATTCCCGCAGCGGCCGCCCTCGAGGGCCGGGCCGCCGATCCCGGAGGACGCCGCATGGCGATGGGTTCGATCCGCGCGAGCGGTTCCGACGATGACGATCTCGACACCGCACCGATGTCGGAGATCAACGTGACGCCGATGGTCGACGTCATGCTGGTGCTGCTGATCATCTTCATGGTCGCGGCGCCGCTGATGACGACGGGCGTGCCGGTGCAGCTGCCGAAGACCTCGGCCGCCAAGGTCGCGCAGTCGCAGAAGCCGGTCGAGGTGACGATCGACAAGGACGGCAAGCCGTCGATCGCCAAGGAGATCTTCACGAACGAGACGCTGATGCCGCGCCTCCGCGCCATGGCGGCCGAGAACAAGGACCAGGTGATGCTGGTCCGCGGCGACAAGGACGTGCCCTACGGCAAGATCATGGAAGTGATGGGCCTCGTCGGACAGGCGGGCTTCACCAAGGTCTCGCTGATCGCCCAGTCGCCCGGCGGTGCCGCGCCCGGCGCGTCTCCGGCGGCGCCCTCAGGTGGGGCGGCCAACGGGGCGGCTCGGTAAGCCATGTCCGTCATCGCCGACACCGGGGCTCCCGAATCCCGCACGTCCGGGCTCGTGCCCGCCTTCCTCGTCGCGCTCGTGCTGCATCTCGGCGCGCTGGCCGGCCTCGCCCTGTTCAAGCTGACCCCGCCGGCTCCCCCCGGCGAGCAGCAGATCTCGATCGACCTTGCCCCGCTGATGACCGACGCGGACACGCAGGCGCCGAGCGAGACCCAGGCGAGCGAAGCCGCTCCGCCGGAAACCAAGCCGGTCGAGGACCCGGCCGAGGCGGAGCCGACCAAGCCGCCGCCGGAGGTGGCCGAAGCGAAGCCCGACGAGGCCGTGGTCGCGCCGCCGCCGCCCGCGTCCGTCGCGGAGGTCCCGCCCGACGCCGTCGCGGTCGAGCCCGAGAGCCAGATCATCACCTCCCAGGCCGAGCAGGCCGAGCCGCTGGCGCCCCCGCCGCCGGTGGTCGCGCAGGCGCCGGAGCCCGAGAAGCCGGCCGAGCCGCAAAAGCCGAAGGTCGACCTCGCCAAGCTCAAGGCCGAGCGCGAGGCGAAGCTCCGGGCGCAGAAGCGCCGGGAAGAGCTCGAGGAGGCCCGCCGCGAGGCCATCGAGGAGCGCAAGGAGGCGGTCCGCGAGGCTAAGGCCAAGGCCGCCCGCGAGGCCAAGGCGAAGCAGGCCCAGGCCCGCGCGGGCGCGGAGAGCCGGAGTTCCGCATCGTCCTCACGCGAGAACGCGTCGGGCCGGGCCTCGGCCGGAAGCGATCCGAGCGCCATGCGGCAATGGACCGGGGCGATCAGCTCGGCGATCCATGGCCGGATGAACCCCGGTGCCGCGAGCGGCACGGCCGGCGGCACGGCGATGGTGCGCTTCACCGTGCTGCGGTCCGGCCAGGTGACGAGCGCCGGCCTCGCGCGCAGCAGCGGCGTCAGCCAGATCGACAGCGCGGCGCTCGGCGCCGTGCGCGGGAGCCTGCCGGCGGCGCCCGCCGGCGTGACCCAGTCGAGCCTGTCGGTGACGATCCCGCTCAATTATCGCGTGCGCTGAACCGACGTCCGAGCCGCCGGCGGAAGGTGCCGCCGGCGGTCATACGTTCGTTCGTCGAAGGTTAGGCTACGGCTGCACGGGAAAAGTCGCCGTGACTTGCCTTCGACCAGGCCGCGGCATTCGCCATCGGGGCCTCCGGCGTGCTACACAATCACTCGTTCCGCACGCCGCGACGTGTTCGCGGCGGATCGGCGGAGACGATGCGAACCGGCCGCCCACCTGTCCTCGGGTTGCGCCGAGCCTGCCCATCCCGACGCAACGGCGCGCTCCTGCCGAGCGAGGAGCGCCCTTGTCGTGACGGGACCCGGACGGGACGAAAGGAATATGATGAGCGACGAGATCGATACGGGCGCGGACGCCGAGGACGAAGTCCGGACGCCGGAAGAGGAAGCCAAGCACAAGGCCGAGGAGCGGGCCGAGCGCGCGGAACGGGCCGAGCGCATGCAGCGCGAGGGCGCCCAGGCCATGGCGGAGCACATCGCCTCGATCAAGGCCGTCGACGAGCGCACGGTCCGCCTGCGGGCGCTGCGGCTCGCCAAGGAGGCCGCCGACGCGCAGGCCAAGGCCGCCGAGGTGAAGCCGCTGACGAAGGCGGCCGCCGCGAAGGCCAAGGCGGCGGAGAAGGCCGCAGACAAGGCGGCCGACAAGGCCGTGGCGGAGAAGGCAGCCGCGAAGAAGAGTGCGGCCAAAGCCGCCAAGAAGGCCTGAGGCGCGACCATGGCCTTCGACCGCACGCGCCGCATCACCGACCCGCGTCAGGCGGCCGAGGCCGCCTTCAAGGCGGCCACCACCGCCAAGCCCGCCCCGGCGGCCGCACCGCCGGCCCCGCGCCAGCCGCAGGCCGCCCCGGGCGCGCGGGAATCGGTGACGCTCCGCCTCGACAGCGCCGTGCTCGCGCATTTCCAGAAGGACGGCCCGGGCTGGCAGGACCGCCTCAACGACGCGCTCAAGGCGCTCGTCGCCGGCTGACGCGCCACGCCGTCAGGTCGAGCCGCGCCGGATGCGGTTCACCGCACGGTCGAGGGCGCCGAGGAACTCGGACCGGTCGCGCGCCGAGAACGGGCGCGGCCCGCCGGTGATCGCGCCGGCCTCGCGCAGGTCCTGCATCAGGTTGCGCGTCGCCAGCGCCATGCCGATCGACGCGTCCGAGAACGGCTTGCCGTTCGGCCCGATCACCGTCGCGCCCGCCTTCACGCAGCGGCTGGCCAGCGGCACATCGGCCGTGACGACGATGCTGCCCGGCCCGGCACGTTCGGCGATCCAGTCGTCGGCGGCATCCATCGCGTCGCCGACCACCACGCGCTCGATCCAGGGCTCGCGCGGCACGTTCAGGAAGCTGTTGGCGACGACGTAGACGTGCAGCCCGTAACGGGCGGCGACGCGATAGGTCTCGTCCTTCACCGGGCAGGCGTCGGCGTCGACGTAGATCGCCGTCGAGCCGGTCATGTCTGCCGTCTCGCGGCGGCGCGCCGCTCCGCCGTCGCTCGCGGCCGACGGGCCTTCGGCACCAGCCGCGCCGAGAATCCCGCGACCATCAGGAGCACGCCAAGGGCGAACTGCGCCTTCGAGATCTCGCCGCCGATCGACAGCACGATCGCCCGGCCGACCACGACGATGCCGGCGAGCGGCAGGCCGTAGCGCAGCAGCATGCGCAGGGCGGTAAGCCAGCGTCCGCTCATCGCGCGACCCGAAGCGCCGGCCGCTCCGCCTGGATCGGCTGGGGCACCTCGGGGGCCGGCCGCTCCAAGGTCGCCACCGAGAGCGGCTGGCCGCGCCCGCGCAGGGCGTGGGCTCCGAGGGACCGCGCCGCGATCCCGGGCGGCAACCCGCCGAGGCGGGTGAGCAGGTCCTGCGAGATGAGGATGTTCACGCCGAGCGGCCGGCACAGCGCCTCGATCCGCGAGGTGACGTTCACCGCGTCTCCGAAATAGGCGATTTTGTGCCGGTCGACGCCGACTTCCGCCGTGACCACCGATCCGCCGTGCAGGGCCGCGCGCAGCCGCGGCACCGTGCCGAAGCGCGCGGTCCACGCCGGCGCATCCGCCTCGATTCGGTCGAGCACGTCGAACACGCAGGCGACGCAGCGCGCATCCTTGAGGCCGCGCGCCATCGGCCAGGTGATCATGGCGAGGTCGCCGATGTAATCGTCGGTGGAGCCGGCGTTGCGCCGCACCGGCTCGGCCAGCGTCGCGAAGATCGCGCCGAGATACTCCTGCGCCCGGAGGTCGCCGTGGGTCTCGGCGAAGGCGGTGGAGCCGACCACGTCGAGGAACAGGAAGATGCGCTCCTCCCGCACCGGCTTGTGGTAGCGTCCGACGAGGAAGTTCACGAACACCTCGCCGCCGATCAGGTCGCGCATCCGTACGACGAAGACCAGCAGCGCCGAGACCGCGAGCGAGTAGGCCAGCACCCGCGGCGTGATCCGGACCGCCGCCGACAGGCTGTCGGCGGTGAGCCCGAGCGACCAGACCACGAGGCCGCCGAGTGCGCAGCCGAGCGCGATCATCAGCACGTAGAGCAGCTCGGCCGAGGGCACGTACAGCATCGCCGGGAGGCGGCGCAGGCGCGTCTGAAGCCCGGAGAGAATCAGCCCGCGATCGAACGACAGCACCGTCACGCCGACGGCGAGGCCGTAGATCAGGCCGGCAGCGAGCGAGGTGCCGCCGACGAACAGGAGGTTGTAGAGAAGGCCGGCCCCGCCCGATGCGACGACGATCAGGGCCCAGAACCAGCGATGCTGCGGCAGCATTCAGCGATCCGCCTGGGCGGGGAGCGGGACGGGAGGCGGACAGGCAGCGTGCACGAAACCGATCCTGAAGCGTTCTCGAACCGGAGAAGGACGTAGCCCGCGGGACGGCGCCACGTTTCGGAAACGGGACATCGTCCAAAGTCTAGGTCCGGACCCCGTGCTGAGCCATTGCTCAACGTCCCATGATGGCGCGATTAAGGCGCGGGCGCCATCCGTTCGCCGATCGGGCGGCCGCGCCGCAGACATCGGACCTTCGGGGCGCGCCGCGCGCCCCAGCGAGACAGGATCCACGCGATGCACGCCAGACCCTTCGGCTCGACCGGCCTCAACGTCCCGGTCATCGGGCAGGGCACGTGGCACATCGATGCCACGGCCCGCGACGGCGCGGTCGCCGCCCTGCGGGCGGGCATCGATGCCGGCATGACCCACATCGACACGGCCGAGATGTACGGCGACGGCGAGGCCATCGTCGGTGAGGCGATCCGCGGCGTGCGCGAGGAGGTCTTCCTCGTTTCCAAGGTGGTTCCGGGCAACGCGACGCGGCGCGGGGTGGCGCGGGCCTGCGAGCAGTCGCTGCGGCGGCTCGGGACCGACCGGCTCGACGCCTACCTGCTGCACTGGCCCGGCAGCCACCCGCTGGAGGAGACCATCGCCGGGTTCGAGGACCTGCGGCAGGCGGGCAAGATCCTGGCCTGGGGCCTGAGCAACTTCGACGTCGACGACCTCGACCGGGCGCTGCGCATCGCCGGCCCCTACCGCATCGCCTGCAACCAAGTGCTGTACCATCTCGGCGAGCGGGCGATCGAGCACGCGGTGCTGCCGTGGTGCGCCGCGAACGGGGTCGCGCTCGTCGGCTACTCGCCCTTCGGCAGCGGCGACTTCCCGAACCCGTCGAGCGCCGGCGGCCGCGTGCTCGCCGGCATCGCCGCGGCGCACGGGACGACGCCCTACGCCGTGGCCTTGGCGTTCCTGACGCGAATCGAGAACACCTTCACCATCCCGAAGACCGGCCGCGCATCGCGGGCGATCGAGAATGCGGGCGCGGCGAAGCTTCATCTCAACGCGGCCGAGATCGCGATGATCGAGGCGCAGTTTCCGCGCGGGCCGCGGCCGCGAACCCTGCCGATGCTGTGAATCGCGTGCGGTCGTCGCCGCCCTGTCGCGCTACCGTCAGCGATCCCGGGCTATCGGTCGTCCTGGGCACGGGCGGGGAGCTCTCGGAGACGATGATGGCGAAGCGGTCGATCGCGCGGCGATGCCTGGCCGCCATGCTGGCCGGTGGTGCGGCTGTCGCCGCCGGCGGCGTCGCGGCCGCGCCGCTGGCCGGACCCTACGGCGAGACGCTGACGATCGACGACAAGGGCATCACGCTGCGCCTCCCGGACGACGCGGCCCAGCTTCGGATCGGCGGCAAGCTGCAGCTCGATTTCGGGGCGGCCGGCATCCGCCAGCCGGGGTTTGCCGAGCCGTTCTCCGACAACGTCGGCGTCCGGCGCTCGTGGATCGAGAGCTACCTGACGCTCGGCAAATCCACCGAGATCGCGTTCCAGTACGATTTCGCCGACCCGATGCGGCCGATCAACGATGCGGCGATCGCCTGGAAAGGCATCCCGAACATGATCCTCACGGTCGGCAACATGAAGGAGCCGTTCAGCCTCGATCAGCTGATCAGCGACAACAACACCGTCTTCACCGAACGCTCGCTCGCCGACGCGTTCGCGCCGGCCCGCAACTTCGGCTTCGCGATCGGCCGGAGCGGGGCGGACTGGAGCGTGGTCACCAGCGTCTTTGGCGGCAACGCCAACACCGGCATCCGCAGCGAGGGCGTGGCCTCGACCACCCGCGCCACCTTCGCGCCCATCCACACCGACGACGCGGTGCTGCATCTCGGCATCGCCGGGAGCTATCGCAGCCTGCCGCGGGACGAGACGCCGCTCGCCCTGTCGAGCCGCTCCGAGGCCTTCCTGTTCGCCCGCCCGTTCGTGAACACCGGCGACATCCGCGATGCGGCGAGCATCGGCCGGATCGGGCTCGAGGAGGCCTACCGCACCGGACCGCTGCTGATCCAGGCCGAGTACATCCGCACCGAGGTGTCGCGCTTCGACGGGGCGCGATCGGTCGCGTTCCAGGGCGGCTACGTCGAGGCGAGCTACGTGCTCAACGGCGCCGGCCGCGCCTACGCCGTGACGCCGAAATACGGCACGACCTACGCGACCTTCGAGGGCGTCAAGGTCGGCGAGGACGCGCGGGTGAGCCGCGGCGGGATCGGCGTGTTCGAGGTCGCCGCCCGCGTCAGCGCGATCGACCTCGACGACGGCACGGTCCGCGGCGGCATCGAGCGCGACGTGAGCGTCGGGGTGAACTGGTACCCGGACCGCAACGTGCGGATCATGGCCGACTACGTCCGCTCGCGGACCGCGCCGTCGGCGCTCCAGGGCGGCCGCGCCGTCGACGCCGACGTCTTCATCGGGCGGTTCCAGCTGTACTGGTGAGGCCGACGCTGCGCGGCCGGTGCACGCACTCAGCTGGCGAAGAACGCGCCGATGCTGTCGACCATGTAGGCGATCGCGTCCGGCGAGATCCCGGGATAGACGCCGATCCAAAAGGTGTCGTGCATCACCCGATCGCTCGCCGAGAGGTCACCGACCGTCCTGAAGCGCCGCTCCAGCATGTAGGGCTGCCGGGTGAGGTTGCCGCCGAACAGCAGCCGCGTGCCGATCCGGTGACGGTTGAGGTGCTTCAAGAGGTCGTTGCGCCGGCCGCTCTCGCGCAGCGTCAGGGGGAAGCCGAACCAGGACGGCTCGCTCAGCGGCGTCGCCTCGGGGAGGATCAATCGGTCCTCGAACCGGCGCAGGCCGTCCCTCAGCAGCGCGTAGTTGCGCTTGCGCAGCGCGATGAAGCCGTCGAGCCGGTCGAGCTGGGCGACCCCGACCGCGGCCTGCATGTCGGTGATCTTCAGATTGTAGCCGAGATGCGAGTACGTGTATTTGTGATCGTAGCCGTGCGGCAGGTCGCCGAGCTTCCAGTCGAAGCGCTTCTTGCAGGTGTCGTCCTGGCCCGGGGCGCAGTAGCAATCCCGGCCCCAGTCGCGCAGGGATTCGAGCGCGCGCTTGAGCCGGCTCGACCCGGCGAAGACCGCCCCGCCCTCCCCCATGGTGATGTGGTGGGCCGGATAGAAGCTGAGCGTGCCGACATCGCCGAAGGTGCCGACCATGCGGCCGTCATAGGTGGCCCCGAGCGCGTCGCAGCAATCCTCGACGAGGAACAGGTCGTGCGTCTTGGCGAAGGCCGTGACGGCGCCGAGGTCGAACGGGTTGCCGAGCGTATGGGCGACGACGATCGCCCGCGTCCGCGGCGAGAGCGCGGCCTCGAGCGCGCGGACATCGAGATTGTAGGTCGGGATCTCGACGTCGAGGAAGACCGGGACGAGGCCGTTCTGCAGGATCGGGTTGACGGTGGTCGGAAAGCCGGTGGCGCAGGTGATCACCTCGTCGCCCGGCACGAGCCGCCGGTCGCCGAGCAGATGCGAGGTCAGCGCGGTCACCGCGAGGAGGTTGGCCGAGGACCCGGAATTGCAGGTCAGGCAGTAGCGGGCGCCGATGAAGCGCGCGAGGCGCCCCTCGAACGCCGCGTTGAAGCGGCCGGTGGTCAGCCAGAATTCGAGCGCGGAATCGACGAGCAGCCGCATCTCCGGGGCGCCGTAGACGCGGCCCGAGACCGGAACCGGCGATGCGCCGGCCTCGAACGGGCGCGGTGCATGGGCCTTCGACGCGTAGAGATCGACGAGGCGCAGGATCTCGTCGCGGATCCGGTCTGCGCTGGCCGTGGCGTCGAGAGTGGGCGCTTCCGTCCCGTCACCGTCCGCCATGCACCGACATTCCCCATTCCTGTCGCACGGGCGGCTGTTCGAGGCCCCTGCATCGCGCGAGAGCCACGCGCGAGCTATCGTCCGGTATGGTTAACGGAATGGAAACGCCCTGACACTACGGGGTACCGTCGAACCGGTGCGGGCAGGGTGGGAGCACGGCACTCATGAAGGTCGTCATTTTGGCCGGCGGCCGCGGCACACGGCTCGGCGAGGAGACCATGATCCGGCCCAAGCCGATGGTCGAGCTCGGCAACAAGCCGATCCTTTGGCACATCATGAAGTACTACTCGTCCTTCGGGCTGACGGAATTCGTGATCTGCCTCGGGTATAAGGGGTACATGATCAAGGAGTTCTTCTCGAACTATTTTCTGCACACCTCCGACGTGACGATCAACCTGAAGAACAATTCGACCGTCATCCACAACAGCGTCGCCGAGCCCTGGCAGATTACGCTGGTCGAGACTGGCGAATCGACGTTGACCGGCGGCCGCCTGCGCCGCGTGCGCAACTACGTCGGCGACGAGGACTTCTGCATGACCTACGGCGACGGGCTGTCGGACGTCGATCTCGACGCGCTGCTCGCCTTCCATCGCGCGCACGGGAAGCGCGCGACGGTGACGGCCGTGTCGCCGGCGGCACGCTTCGGGGCCATGGCGCTCGACGGCGAGCGCGTGGCGGTGTTCCAGGAGAAGCCGGCCGAGACGAACGACTTCATCAACGGCGGCTTCTTCGTGCTGTCGCCGCAGGTCCTCGACCTCGTCGAGGGCGACAACGTGATGTGGGAGCAGGAACCGATGGAGGCGCTTGCGGCGCAGGGCGAACTCGCCGCGTTCCGGCACCACGGCTTCTGGCATCCGATGGACATGCTGCGCGACAAGATCCATCTCGACGGGCTCTGGGCCGACGGCACCGCGCCGTGGAAGCGGTGGTGATCGCCGGCGCCCTGCCGAGCCCCGCCTTCTGGCGCGGGCGCCGCGTGCTGCTGACCGGCCATACCGGCTTCAAGGGCGCATGGCTCGCGCACTGGCTCGGCGCTCTCGGCGCCGTCGTGACGGGCTTCTCGCGCGATCGCCTCGAAGGCCGGAGCCTGTTTCGAGACGCCGGGCTCGGCGACGGCCTCCTCGACCGCAGGGGCGACGTGCGCGACCTCGCGGCGGTCCAGGCCGTGATGGCCGAGGCGGACCCGGAGATCGTCCTCCATCTCGCCGCGCAATCCCTGGTGCGGCGCTCCTACGCGGATCCGGTCGAGACCTACGCGACCAACGTCATGGGCACGGTCCACGTGCTCGAATCGGCCCGCCGGCGCGGGAACGGCTGCCTCGTCCTCGTGGTCACCAGCGACAAGTGCTACGAGAACCGCGAATGGCCCTGGGGCTACCGCGAGAACGAAGCGCTCGGCGGCCACGATCCCTACAGCGCGAGCAAGGCCTGCGCCGAGCACGTCGCCTCCGCCTACGCCCGGTCGTACGGACCCGGGGCCGGCCTGCGCACCCTGACCGCGCGCGCCGGCAACGTTTTCGGCGGCGGCGACTGGGCGCCGGACCGGTTGATCCCGGATCTGGTGCGGGGCTTCCGCGATGCGCGGTCTGTGGCGATCCGGAACCCGGATGCGGTCCGTCCGTGGCAGCACGTGCTGGAACCGCTCTGCGGCTACCTGGTGCTGTGCGAGCGCGCCCACGACGCGCCGGACCTGCTCGGCCAGGGCTGGAACTTCGGCCCGACGGCGGGAGGCGAGGTGTCGGTCCGCCACGTCGCCGATGCGGTCGCCAGGCTGTGGGCGGCCGACGCGCGCTGGCACGAAGCCGGTGTGCCGGGGCAGCTCCACGAAGCCGGCTTGCTGCGCCTGGATTCGACGCGGGCCCATCGCATCCTCGGCTGGCATCCGCGCTGGAGCCTGGAGCAGGGCCTGGCGGCGAGCGTCGCGCTGTATCGCTCGGACCTGACCGGCGCGCCGCTGCGCCGGCTCCTGTCGAGCCAGGTCGCGCGCTACACGGGGATGCCGGCATGAAGATCGCGAAAAGCTGCGTCTGCTGCGATGGGACGGCGCTGCGCCGCGTCCCGGCGGTGCTGATGCCGTTCCTCGCCCATCGGATCTTCGGCTGGGACAGCGTCGAGATCACGCCGGACTGGGCGATGCGCGATTTGACGCTCGGCCGCGCCTACAGCGTCTGCAACACGCTGGCCTGCGAGGGCTGCGGCCTCCTCTTCCTCGACATGCGCTTCGACGACGCGGAGATGGCCGCGCTCTATGCCGACTATCGCGGCCCCGCCTATCGTGCCCAGCGCGAGCGCTTCGAGCCGGGATACGGCGCCCGCAACGACATCCTGCTCGGCGGCAGCGCCTACATCCCGGCGATCGAGGCGATCCTCGCCGATCACGTCGCGGCGGCGCCGCGCGTGTTGGATTGGGGCGGCGATACCGGCGTGAACACGCCGTTCAAGGACCGAGCCTCGCTCCACCACGTCTACGACATCTCCGACAAGCCGGTCGTTTCCGGCGCCGAGCGGGTGACCCTCGATCAGGCTCGGACCGGACCCTACGACCTCGTCGTCTCGAGCAACCTGCTCGAACACGTGCCCTTTCCGCGCGAGCAGCTTCGCGAGATCGCGGCCGCGATGAATCCGGGGACGATCCTGTACCTCGAGGTCCCGCACGAGGACATCGTCCGCCTCGTCCCCAACTCCGGGGATCGGGCGGCGGCGAAGCGGCACTGGCACGAGCACGTCAACTTCTTCACGGAGGAAGCGATCGACGCGATGATGGAGCAGGCCGGCCTCGAGACGCTGACGCGGATCTCCCATCCGGTCTCGGCCGGCGGCGAGGGCAGCCATGTCTTCTCGATCGTCGCCCGCTCGCGTCGCCCGCTTGAGACACCCACCCGACCACCCCTATGATCGCCGGGAAGATTCGCGGTGATCGCCAGACCCGCGCCGGACGACGCCCCGGAGGCGAGCACCGGCGCGTCCGCGGCGTCCGCTCGAGCGTCGCGGACGTGCCGGCGCAGCGAACAACACACCGAAGCGCCCTGCTGAACGAGACCAACCCCATGTCACTGTCGCGGACGTCGCCTGTCGCCTCTCTGATCCCGGAGCGCCTGTTCATCTTCGAGCTCGCCAACAACCACATGGGCGACGTCGAGCATGGGCTTCGCATCATCGACGAATTCGCAGCCCTGGCCCGCGGCTACGATTTCGCCTTCGCGATCAAGCTCCAGTTCCGCGAGCTCGACACCTTCATCCACCCGGATTTCCAGGGCCGGACCGACATCAAGTACATTAAGCGGTTCTCCGAAACCCGCCTGGACCGCGCGCAGACGCGCCGCCTGGTCGCGCGGATCAAGGAGCACGGGCTGTACGCCATGTGCACGCCCTTCGACGAGGCCTCCGTCGATCGCATCGTCGCGGACGGCTTCGACATCCTGAAGATCGCGAGCTGCTCGTTCACCGACTGGCCGCTGATCGAGGCGATCGGGCGGACCGATCTGCCCGTCGTCGGCTCGACCGCCGGGATCGAGCTGCTCGACATCGATAACATCGTGTCCTTCATGCGCCACCGCGAGCGCGATTTCGCGCTGATGACCTGCGTCGCGCAGTATCCGACGCCCGCAAGCGACCTGCAGCTCAACCAGATCGATCTCCTGCGCGGGCGCTATCCCCACCTGCGCATCGGATACTCGACGCACGAGGACCCGAACGAGACGCTGCCCGTCGCGATGGCGATCGCGAAGGGCGCTACGCTGTTCGAGAAGCATGTTGGCGTCCCGACCGAAACCTACGCGCTCAACGCCTACTCCGCATCGCCCGCCCAGGCGCGGGCCTGGCTGGATTCGGCCCGGAAGGCCTATGCCTGCGCCGGGGTGACGGGAGAGCGGGTCGAGCCGTCGCGGGAGGAACGCGACGCCCTGCGCGACCTGCGCCGGGGCGTGTTCGCGAAGCGGCCGATCGCCAAGGGACAGCGGCTCAAGGCCGAGGACGTGTTCTTCGCGATCCCCGCGCAGCCGGGCCAGGTCACCGCCAACGACTGGTCGAAGTACACGCACTACACCGCGACCGACGACATCCCCGCCGCGGCCCCGGTCACGTCCGCCGCCACGCGGCGGGAGGAGGTCCGGGCACGGATCCTGTCGATCGTCGAGCGCGTGAAGGCCCTGCTCAGCGAGAGCCGCGGGGTGGTGCCGGGCGAGGCCGAGCTCGAGATCTCGCACCATTACGGTCTCGACCGGTTCGATCGGGTCGGCATCACGATGGTGACCGTGGTCAACCGCGGCTATTGCAAGAAGCTCATCGTCGTCCTGCCGGGGCAGTCGCATCCCGAGCAGTACCACGCGCGCAAGGAGGAGACCTTCCACATGCTGCACGGCGATCTCGTCCTGCGGCTCGACGGCGAGGATCAGGTCTGCCGGCCGGGCTCGGTGGTGACGATCACGCCGGGCACGCGGCACGCCTTCGAGAGCCGGACCGGGGCGGTGTTCGAGGAGATCTCCTCCACCCACACGATCGACGACTCGTTCTACACCGATCCGGCGATCGGGCAGAACCCGGATCGCAAGACCTTCCTGCGCTACTGGCTCGCCTGACCGACGCCCCCGGCCGATCTCCGAGCCTGCCGCACCACCGAGAGACCCACCCGCGATGACCACCCATCTCCGGCGCCTGGCCGATTACGTCGCGGAGTTCGTGGCCGCCCAAGGGGTCGGCTGCGTCTTCCTCGTGCCCGGCGGCGGCGCGATGTACCTCGTCGATGCCGTCGGCGCCTGCGCCGCCCTGACCTACGTCCCGAACCATCACGAGCAGGCCTCGGCCATCGCGGCCGAAGCCTATGCGCGGGTGAACGGGCGCCTCGGCTGCGCCCTGGTGACGACGGGCCCGGGGGCGACGAACGCCATCACCGGATGCGCCGGCGCCTGGATCGAGTCCGTGCCGCTGCTGATCATCTCGGGCCAGGTGAAGCGCGACGACCTCATCGGCGCGAGCGGCGTCCGGCAGATGGGGCCGCAGGAGGTCGACATCGTCTCGATCGTGCGGCCGATCACCAAATACGCCGCGACGGTGATGGAGCCGGCGGCGATCCGCCGGCATCTCGAGGAGGCGGTGCATCGCGCGACGACGGGGCGGCGCGGGCCGGTCTGGCTCGACATTCCGCTGGACGTGCAGAACGCGACGATCGACGTCGCCGCGCTCGCCGGCTTCGCGCCGCCGTCGCCCGACGCGAGCACCGGCCCGACCGAGGCGCAGCTGGATGCCGTATTGGGCATGGTGGCGCGGGCGGAGCGGCCGATCATCCTGGCGGGGCACGGTATCCGCCTGGCGGAGGCGGCGGGCGCGTTCCGCGAGCTCTACGAGACGTTGCAGATCCCGGTGGTGACGACGTGGAACGCCGCCGACCTGATCCCGGCGGCCCATCCCCTGAGCGTCGGCAAGCCCGGCACGGTGGCGCTGCGCGCGCCGAACTTCGCGGTCCAGAACGCCGACCTCGTGATCGCGATCGGCGCGCGCCTCGACAACGTCGTCACCGCGCACAACCCGGCCAAGTTCGGCCGCCACGCGCAGAAGGTCGTCGTCGACGTGGACGCCGCCGAGCTGGCCAAGTTCTCGGAGAATGCCGGCTTCTCCTTGAGGATCGAGGCCGACGCGCGCGACTTTATCGGACGGCTCCTGCCGCGGGCGCGCGAGGCCGCGCCGGTCGACCGGTCCGGCTGGCTCGCGCGCTGCGCCGATTGGAAGCGGCGCTATCCGATCAACGACGGCGCGCCTTTCCCGACCCGAGGGCCGATCGGCCATTTCCACCTGACCCAGATGCTGTCCGAGGAACTCCCGGAGGACGGCCTGATCGTCACCGGAAGCTCCGGCCTGGCGGTCGAGTTCTTCCACACCGGCTTCCAGAACAAGCCGGGCCAGCGGGTGTTCCTGACCTCGGGTCTCGGCGCGATGGGCTACGGCCTGCCGGCGATGATCGGCGCCTACATGGCGTCCGACCGCCGGCCCTTCGTCGGGATCGAGAGCGACGGCTCGCTGATGATGAACGTGCAGGAACTGCAGACGATTGCCAGCCTCGGGATGCCGGTTCGGATGTTCGTGTTCAACAACAACGGCTACGCCTCGATCCGCACGACGCAGCGCACCTACTTCGAGGGCCGCTACGTCGGCAGCGGGCCGCAGGCCAAGCTCGACATCCCCGATCTCGTCGCGCTGGCCAAGACCTTCGGCTGGGACGCGTTCGCGATCTCGGACGTCGCCGACCTGCGCGACGGCATCCGCCGCGCGCTCGATCACCCGGGGCCGCTCCTCATCGACGTGCGCGTGATCGAAACCGAGGCGCTGTTCCCGAAATCGGCGGCCCTGCCCCAGGCCGACGGATCGATGCGCTCGATGCCGCTGGAGGACATGTCGCCGCTGCTGCCGCGCGACGAGTTCCGCGCCAACATGATCGTTCCGCTCGATCCGGCCTCGGAAACCGTGCCCGAGCACCTGATCGTCCGGCGCGCACCCGCGTGAGCGACGGCTTCGGCGGCATCGCCTCGGGCGATCTCGATGCGGTGATCGCCCGCGTGGCCCCGGCGCTCGCCGAACTCGATCGTGCCTCGATCTTCCTCACCGGCGGGACCGGCTTCTTCGGGCGATGGTTGCTCGCGCTGCTGGCGCGCGCGCGAACCACGTTGCCGATCGATCTCACGGTCACCGTCCTCTCGCGCGATCCCGGCGGGTTCCTCCGCGCCTCGCCCGATCTCGCGCAACTCGACTGCGTCCGGCTGATCGCCGGCGACGTGCGATCCTTCGCCTTTCCGGCCGGACGTTTCACCCATGTGATCCACGCGGCGACGGACACGAGCGCGGCGGCGGATCGCGATCCGATGACGCTGATCGCGTCGATCACCGAGGGCACGCGGCGCGTCCTCGACTTCGCGACCGCTGCGGAGGTGGGCCGCTTCCTCTACGTCAGCTCCGGCGCAGTCTACGGCCGCCAACCGCCGGACCTCGCGGCGATTCCGGACGATCATCCCGGCGCCTGCGATCCGCTCGATCCACGCTCGGCCTACGGGCAGGCCAAGCGGCTCGCCGAGCAGATGTGCGCGATCGTCTCCGCCCGGACGGCGACGGCCGCCGTGATCGCGCGGGCCTTCGCCTTCGTCGGGCCGGGATTGCCGCTCGACGGGCATTTCGCCATCGGCAACTTCATCCGCGACGCCCTGGATGGGCGGACGATCGTCGTCTCGGGCGATGGGCAGCCGGTCCGCTCCTACCTCTACGCGGCGGATCTGGCGGGCTGGCTGACGACGCTCCTCGTACGCGGCATGCCCGGCACGGCCTACAACGTCGGCTCGGACCAGCCGATCAGCATCGCCGACCTGGCGGCCGCGGTCGCCGCAGAAATTCCGTCGAGCCGCGGCATCGCGATCCGAGGCCTCCCCAGCGCCGGCGCCGACCGCAACCGCTACGTCCCGTCGATCGCCAAGGCCCGGCGCGACCTCGGCCTGGACGTCTGGACCCCCCTCGACCAGGCGATCCGCCGGACCGCCGATGCCGCACGCCGAACAGGATAGGCCGTGATGAGCGGAACCGCGTTTGCCGACCTTCGCCGGCGCCTCGCCGTCCCCGAGCAGGATTTCGCGGGTGTCGGGCGGGGCTGTCACATCTACGGCGCCGGCGGCTTCGGCAGGCGGATCGCGCGCGAACTCGTGCGGCTCGACGTACCGGTCCTGGGCTTCGTCGACCGGACCGGGCACGAGCGATCGACCGTCGACGGTCTACCGTGCCGCCATCCCGACGATCTCGGCGATGCCGAGATCGAAGGATCGGCCTACGTGCATGGGTTGATGAACCATTACGTGCCGTCGCGCTCCCTATCAGAATGGGCCATTGCGCGCGGTTTCACCCAAGTCCTCTTCCCGACAGATCTGTATACGATACCCGGATTCTCGCTCGACAACTATTGGCTCGCACCACCCGCTGCGACGCTCGATCGGCTCGACGATATCGAAGCGCTCCACGATCGGCTGGGCGACGCCGAGAGCCAGGCTCTCTTGCTCGCCCTGCTCGACTATCGGCTTTCGACCGACCCACGGCGCCATCCCGAACTCTGCGCATCGGACGCATACGTTCCCGACTTCCTACCCATCTTCGATCGACCCATCACCTTCGTCGATGGCGGAGCCTATACGGGAGACACGCTGGAGACGCTGCTCGCGCACGACGTCTCCGTATCCGACTGGATCGCTTTCGAACCGGACGAGCGGAACATGGCAGCACTCGTCGAGACCGCCCGAAGGCATCGCGCAACGCTCGGCCGCTACACCTTGATCAAGGCGGGGCTTTCCAATGCGAACGAGACCGTTCAATTCACCGACGGCGACGGCGAAGCGTCGCGAGTCTTGGGCCCGCAGGACTTCGTTGCGGCAAGCACCTCTACGACGGACATCCAAGTGGTCAGATTGGACGACGCCGTCAGTTGCACCGGCGACGTCTACGTCAAGCTCGATATCGAGGGGGCGGAACGCGACGCCCTGCAGGGCATGGAAGAGCTTCTGGCGCGGCGGCCGACGATCGCCGTCAGCGTCTACCATCGTCCCTCGGACCTATGGGACATCCCGCAAATCGTCGCCAACCTCTACCATCGCCCACGGTTCCGCCTGCGGCAGCATGGCCACCACGGCTTCGACACGGTCCTCTACGTCAC
This sequence comes from Methylobacterium sp. WL6, assembly GCF_008040095.1. Lineage (NCBI taxonomy): Bacteria > Pseudomonadati > Pseudomonadota > Alphaproteobacteria > Hyphomicrobiales > Methylobacteriaceae > Methylobacterium > Methylobacterium sp. WL6. The sequence continues at coordinate 18,469 of NZ_VRVH01000057.1, forward strand.
GCCGAATTAAGACTCTAGGTTGCCGATCGGATCGGCGGGGGCAGGCGTTGAAGCGACCCAGCGCCGCCACATCATGCGCCAAGCCGCGACGACGTCGTCCGCCAGAAGACCATGATCCATGTGCGGACTCGCTGCGAAGCGGCCGCGAAGATCGTGGCGGATGGACCGCAACCACCCCGCATCCTCGGCCAAACGGCTGGCAAGATCCACATACGCGTCGACGGTCGGAGCGCTGAGTTCCAGAAGACCCGCATTCGTCAGGATCGAATGGCCCATCCGGGCCACGAAGTGGCTCCCTTCCAGGGCGATGAACGGCACGCCCATCCAGAGCGTATCGAGGCTCGAGGTGCCGCCATTGTAGGGAAACGGGTCGAGGGCGATGTCGATCTGGTTGTAGAGAACGTAGCGGTTGCTCGGCGAACGCGCCTTCAGGATCGTGCGGTCGAGCGGGACGCCGAGGCGCTCGAGCCGCGCCGCGACGTGGCGCGCGGTCGCCGGCTCGTCCACGTCGGCGATCTCGAGGAGCAGCTTCGAGCCCGGGACCCGGTGGAGGATGCGGCCCCAGGCTTCGAGCGCGGCGTCGCTGACCTTGGTGAAGCGGTTGAAGCAGCCGAAGGTGACGTAGCCGTTGTCTTCCGAGGGCGGATGATCGGCCAGCGGCAGCGAGGCCGCGGGGGCCTGGTAGCACGCGCCGGCGCGCGGGAGGCGCCAAAGCGCCTCGACGCTGAGGTCGTCGCCGACGCCGGGGGGTTCGGCGTGGAGATCGGTGAAGCGATAATCGATCGCCGACATGCCGGTCGTTCCGGGATAGCCGATCCAGCCGACCTGGATCGGGGCGGGCTTGCGGGCGAAGACGAGGATGCGGTTCTCGGCCGTGTGGCCGGACAGGTCGACGAGGATGTCGATCGCCTCCGCCTCGATCAGGTCTGCCGCCTCGTCGTCGGTGAGGCCGCACAGGCAGTGCCAGTGGGCGAAGCTCGCCTTGAGGCGCTCCGTCGCCGCATCCTCGTTCACCGTGTTGGAGAAGGCGAAGGTCTCGATCTGCGTCGTATCGAACCGGTGCAGCGCAGGCTCGAAGAAGTAGTTGACCGCGTGCTCGCGGAAATCGCCCGAGACGAAACCGACCCGCAGGCGGCGCTCGGGATCGCGATCGTTCGCGAACGGGCGGCGGCGCAGCAGCGGATCAGCGAACCGAAGGCCGAAGGCCTGGGCGTCGGCGAAGCGTTCCTCGGCGGTATAGTCGGCGGAGTACAGCTTGGTGAACAGGCGGTTGCTGTGGACGAAGGATAGGCTCGGGTCGATCCGCAGCGCCTCGTCGTAGGCGGCGATGGCCTCGTCGAGCAGGCCCATGTCCATCAGGGCGCTTCCGCGGTTGCTGTGGGCTTGCGCGAAGTCGGGGCACAGCCGAAGCGCCTCGTCGAAGCGGTCGATCGCGTCGCGGAGGCGGCCCTGCTTGCGCAGGGCGACCCCGAAGTTGCTGAAGGTGTTCGGGTTGTTCGGATCGATCTCGATCGATCGGTCGAAGCAGGCATTCGCCTCGCCGTAGCGTCCCTGGCGCGCGAGGATCGTGCCGAGGTTGCCCTTGATCACCGGCGCGTCGTCGTCGAGGGAGACGGCGATCTGCAGGAGGTCGACGGCGAGGGTCAGGCGATTGGTCTGCGCGGCGATGCTGCCGGCCATGTGGAGCGCTTCGACGTGGCCCTCGTCGAGCATCACGATCATGTCGATCAGCGGCTCGGCGTCCTTGAACAGCCGGTCCTCGTAATGCTGGTGCGCTTCGGTGAACAGGTTGGCGATCAGCGCCGTCAGCGTCGCCTGGGTCTCGGCATCGGCGAAGCGCTTCTCGCGGAAGCGCTCGAGCACGGAGCGGGCGTCGCCGACCCGGCGGGCGCCGAGCAGGGCGGTGGCGAGCGAGAGCCAGTAATGCGGCTGGTCCGGCCCCGCCTTCAACGCGGCCGCGAAATGCGGCACCGCCAGCGCGACGCGATCGGTCTGGTTGGCGATGATGCCGAGCTTGTAGTTGGCTTCGGCGTTCTGCGGGTCGGCATCCAGCACCCGGCGATACTGCCGCTCGGCCGCCGCGAGCCGTCCGGCCCGCTGCTCGAGCGAGGCATCCTTCAGCAGCCTCGCGGTCGAGGATCGTCGCTGGGACGCGACCGGCAGGTCGCGATGATTCGTGCGTCGGGCCATGATGCCTCCCCCGCGCGACTGTCGCGTTGCGATGGTTAACGAACCGTTCCGGCCTCGCCCCCGATCGCCGCCGGGCCTCACGCATGAAAAAAGGCCGGGGCGATGCCCCGGCCTCGCTCCGAACGCGCGTGGGCGCAGCCTACCGCAGGAGCTGGAGGATGCCCTGCTGCGCGGTGTTGGCCAGCGAGAGGGCCGAGATGCCGAGCGACTGGCGGGTCGACAGGGCCTGGGAGTTCGCGGCCTCCTCGTTGAGGTCGGCATCGGTGAGCTTGGAGGCGCCGGTGTCGAGCACGTTCTGGAGGTTCTTGGTGAAGTCCTGACGGTTCTGCACCACCGACAGGTTCGAGCCGAAGGTCGAGGCCTGCGAGCGCAGGGTCGAGGACGCGTTCGTCAGGCTGGTGAGCGTCGTCTTGACGTCGTTGTCGATCAGGAAGTTGCCCTGCCCATTCGAGGATGCACCGGAGTTGCCGGTGATCGCCGTGAGGCTGAGGCCGACCGAGGTAGCATCGACGCCCTGCACGTCGAGGTTCGAGGTGTCCTTCTCGTTGAACGAGATGTGCAGCTTGTTGGTGGTGGCGCTGCTCGACAGCAGGTTGGTGCCGTTGAAGCTCGAGTCCTTGGCGAGCTGGTCGATCTGCGTCAGCAGGCTGTTGTACTGCTTGGCGAGGGCCGCGCGCTCCTTGACCCCGGTCACCGTCAGGTTCGAGCTCTGACCCGCCGTCGAGGTGGTGCCGTATTGGGGACCGGAGTTGGCGGTGCCGCTGGTGAAGCCGAGCGCGGTCTGGTCGCCGGGCGTCGAGAACTCGAGGTCGGCGCTGGCGCTGACGACGATCTTCGTGCCGGTCGTGTCCTTGCTGAACGCGTTGCCCGCGCCCTGGGGACCGACCACCGCGTTCAGCTTGGCGATGGTCGTGTCGATGGTGTCGCTGGCGGTCAGCGTGGTCGAGACCGCGGTGCCGTTGACCTGCAAATTGATCGTGCCGGCAGCGGCGGAGAAGGCGGCACCGGCTGTTCCGCTCGTGTTGAGCTGCGTGGCGAGTGCCTGGTTGGCGGTCGACTTGGCCGAGTCCACGAGCTTCTGGATCGAGGTCAGGCCCTGGTTGGCCGCCTGGATCGTCTGCACACCGTTGGAGATGCTGTCGAGCAGGGTGCCGAGATCCGAGGAGCGGTTCGACAGGCTCTGCGCGGTGAAGAAGTTGACCGGGTTGTCGAGGGCCGAGGAGACCTTCTTGCCGGTGGAAAGACGGTTCTGCGTCGTCGACGAGAGCGCCGCCGTATCCTGCAGCGAGAGCAGGTTCTGGCGCGTGGCGGCAGAGAGCGTGACTTCCGATGACATGGGATGATCCGTCTTGCTTAGGCGATGTTAGGGTTAACTAAGCACGCCGTTCCTTGCATTCCGGTTAATGAAGTCTGAGATCTCGGCTGACTGCGCGCGTGATTAGGGAAGGTCGACGATCGAAGACGCATCGCGGACAAAAAAGAAAAAGCGGCCGGGGCGATGCCCCGGCCGCTTCGTCGCGTCGTGATGGTGGGCGGTTGCTTAGCGGAGGAGCTGAAGCACGCCCTGCTGGGCCTGGTTGGCCAGCGAGAGGGCCGAGATGCCGAGCGACTGGCGGGTCGACAGGGCCTGGGAGTTCGCGGCCTCCTCGTTGAGGTCGGCATCGGTGAGCTTGGAGGCGCCGGTGTCGAGCACGTTCTGGAGGTTCTTGGTGAAGTCCTGACGGTTCTG
>NZ_VRVH01000580.1:0-1192 GCF_008040095.1 Methylobacterium sp. WL6
CCGCCCCGGCCTCGATCCGGCGTTGCGCGCCGGGCGCGCGGCGGCGGCCGGGTTCGAGGCCTATCCCGACCGGGCCGCGATCGAGGACGGGGCGATCGCCGGCCGCACCCGCCCGCTGCTGTGGCTGCGCGACGCCGTCGACCTGTTCGTGCTGCAGGTGCAGGGCTCCGGCCGCGTCCGCCTGCCCGACGGGTCGGCGATCCGCGTGCTCTACGACGGCAAGAACGGCCGGCCCTACACCTCGATCGGCAAGCTGCTGGTGGCGGAGGGGCACCTCGCCCTGAACGACCTCAGCCTCGCCCGCTGGACCGCCTGGCTGCGCGCGCACCCGGACCACGCCCGCCGGCTGATGCGGATGAACGCGTCCTACATCTTCTTCCGCACCGAGCCGGTCACCGATCCCGCCCTGGGGCCGCCGGGCGCGGCCGGCGCGCCCCTCAGCCCCGGCCGCAGCCTGGCGGTGGACGGCACCCTCTGGCGCTACGGCCTGCCGTTCTGGCTGGAGGGCAGGCTGCCCGGCCAGCCCGGCAGCGGGCACCTCGTGGTCGCTGCCGATACCGGCTCGGCCATCCTCGGCCCGGCCCGCGGCGACCTCTACGTCGGCACCGGCGCGGCGGCCGGCGTCGCGGCCGGAGACCTGCACACCAAGCCCGGCTTCGTCGTGCTCCTGCCGAAGCCGGCCGCGCCATGAGGGGGTTCTGGTCTCCGACGCCATGGCTCCAATGCCATCGCTTTCCGCGACTCGCTGGAACCGGAACGGACGAACGAATGTCCGCATGTCGGAGTGTGGAAGCCGGAAGGATCCTGGGCGTCACGGCGCGGTTCCCTCTCCCATGGGAGAAGAGACCCGCGCTTCACCTCACGCGATCCGAGCGTCCGGCATGAGGCCGCCGCGCCGGCCGCGGGCGCTGTCCCGCGAGGATGCCCATCTCTGGGGCGAGATCGCCAAGCTGATCACGCCGCTGCGCGCCCGCGCGACGTTGCGGAAGGCCAAGCCGGCTGCCGACGCCCCAGAGCCCGCGGCGCCGGCCGCGGCGAAGCCGACGCCGAAACATGCGCCGGCCAAAAGCCCCGCCAAGAAGGCGGTGCCGCTCCCCGAGCCCGTGCCGGCGATGCCGAGCGTCGTGCCCGGCCCGGTCGCCGTCGTCGCGCCGGCGAAGAAGCCCAGACGCGTGGTCCGGCTCGGCGCGGG
>NZ_VRVH01000581.1:0-1191 GCF_008040095.1 Methylobacterium sp. WL6
GGCGGGCATCGTCGCCCGCGGCGGCTCCCTCGGCCGGCGCCGCATTCTGCCGTCGCGCCTGCACGATCAGCGCCGGCAGGCTCGGCACCGGGTGCGCGGCGTGTCGCAGGGCCTCGTCGATCGCGACCACGTCGCCGCCGGCGATGGCTTCGCACGCATCACCGTCGCCCGCCTCCACCGCCCGCGACGCCGCGAGCGCCGCATGCCCGAGCGCCCGGATGGTCGCGTCGTCGGCCCGGCGGAACAGGACCCTGAGGTGGTCGTTCGCCCGGGCGCGCAACCCGTCGAAGGCGTCCGCTTCCGAGCGCCCGTTCCGGTAGCCGTCGCGGTACCAGGCGGCGATGCGGTCGAGGGCGGCGGGGTCGGCCTGCGCGAGGATCGGCAGGTTGCGCAGCACCTGCGCGCGGGCCGCCTCCGGGCCGTCGTCGTCGTCGAGGGTCGAGTCGGGGAAGCGGTCGGGCTCCACCACCTCGGTGACGGCGCCGGCCCGGATCAGGCGCTCGGCATCCGGCATCCAGATGTCGTCGGAGGCGACCGCCAGCGCCTCGGCCGTGAAGTCCGCGGCGAGGCCGGCGTCGCGGTAGGCCGCCCGCTCGGGGCTGGCGTCGACGGCGAAGGTCTGCCCGAACAGGCCGGCCTCGTAGGGGGCGTGGAAGCCGAGGCGCCCGGCCGTGCCGAGGTAGCGCGCGCGGCCGCGGACGAAGGCCAGGGTGCAGGCCGAGGCGCATTCGTCGGGGACGTAGGTGTCGAGCCCGTGCTCGGCGATCAGCGCGCCCAGCGCCAGGCCCTCCTCGACCAGGCCGCCGCCGCTGGTGAGGTGGATGCGGCGGGCCTGCGGGTTCGCGGCCAGAAGGGCCTCGACCCGCAGCGCGACGCCGTCCATCAGGTCGCCGGCCACCCGCACGTCCGCCCCGCCCGGACCGAGGGCGACCCGCGCCGCCGCGTCCGCCGGGGCGAAACGCTGCGCCAGATCGGTCGAGGCGCCGACGAAGGCCATCCGCAGGGAGGTCCGCGTGTCGTCCGAGCCCGCGCCGACGAGGCAACCGAGGCCGAGGGCGGAGGCGGCGCAGGCGAACGCGAACCGGGATGGGATGCGGCGACGGGTGTGGATCGGCATGCCGAAACCTCTCGCCTGCGGCGTCGCGCAGGTCGTCCGATGGCTGGACTTCGGGGTGGGACTGGACTTCGGGG
>NZ_VRVH01000582.1:0-1189 GCF_008040095.1 Methylobacterium sp. WL6
CTCGCGCGCCGCCCTCCCCCGGCCGACGCGGCGTGAAACACCCGGGGCCGCCTCGCGTTGATCCGGCACCGGCGCCGCCCTCGGCGCCTCGTGACGGCAGGAGCAGCCCCGATGACCGACGACACCAAGACGCCGCAGGGCGCGGACAAGCCGGGGTTCCAGCAGGGCAGCGCCAAGCCCGGCGACGAGAAGAACCCCGCCAACCAGCAGGACAAGATGGGCGAGCGCCTCGACGACGCCCTCGAGGAGACCTTCCCGTCGAGCGACCCGGTCTCGGTGAAGATCACCAAGTAGCGCGATCCGCAGGCGTTCGGGGCCGGTGCGCGCGAGGCGCGCCGGCCCTTTTCGTTGCGGTGCTTCCGCTGCGGGCGCGGACGACGCAAGCACGCGCGGACGGAGAAGGCACGGGGACGCCGAGCGGTCCCGTGCGGAGCGCCCTCCGCCCTCAGCGGCCGCGCAGGAAGAAGAACCAGATCAGGAGGATGACGGGGATCGGGATCCCGATGAGCCACAGCAGGCCGCCGGTCAGCATGTCTTTCTCCTATGTTGCACGAGAGCAACGGGACCATCCCGGAAACCGTTCCGCCGCGCGGACGCCCGCGATCCCCGCCCGCCGCCAAGCTTCCGCTGGACGCCGGCCGCACGATCCTGTCTCATCGGAACGAAGACGCGTCCGGGAGGCACGCCATGGCCGACGATCCGCAATCGCAGGGGCGCCTGACCCGCGCGTCGAGCTTCGTCTTCCTCCACACCGAGCACGCGATCTACGCGGCCCTGGGCCTGCTGCTGGCCTTCACCGCGCTGATCGCGCTGGTCGACGCCGTCGGGCTCACCTTCGAGGCGCTGCGCTCGCTCGGGGGCGCCGCGCAGACCCTGGAGGTGGTCGACCGGCTGCTGTTCCTGCTGATGCTGGTGGAGATCCTGCACACGGTGCGGGTCTCGATGCGCTCCGGCAAGCTCACCTGCGAGCCGTTCCTGATCGTCGGGCTGATCGCCTCGATCCGGCGGGTGCTGGTGATCACCCTGCAATCCTCCGAGATCATGCACGGCAAGGACTGGACGCAGGAGAAGGCGGCCCTGTTCCAGGCCTCGATGATCGAGCTCGGCGTGCTCGCCGGCCTGATCCTCACCATGGTGGCCTCGATCTTCCTGCTCCACCGCGCCCGCGACGACGACAAGCCGGCCGGCG
>NZ_VRVH01000583.1:0-1160 GCF_008040095.1 Methylobacterium sp. WL6
GTGCCGGCCGTCGCCGCCGGCGTGACGGCGGCGGGCGGGCTCGCGCGCGGCGTCTCGACGAAGAGGCGCTTCACCGGCCAGCCGTCGGCCCAGCGCTCCATGTCGCCGAAGCGCGGATTGGTCTTCAGGCCGGTGGCGTCCTGACCGGCGAAGGCCGCGGTCGCCGCGAGGTCGAAGGTCTTCCAGAACGCGAGGTAGTCGAGGGTGTCGGCGCGGGCGTTGTTGATCTGCGCCACCAGCGTCTGCTGCTCGCCGGAGAGCGACATGTCGGCCGACCACTTGAACGGCGGCGGCTTGGTGTCCTTCGGGTCGGCCGGCAGCTTGATCGCCGCGCCGTCGAACGCGGCATCGAGCCCGGCCGGCGCCGCGAGCGTCGCGGTGAGCGCCGGGAAGCCGTGGTCGTCGGAAAGCGCGCGCATGAATAGCTTGCGTTCCGTCGGCACGGCGCTCGCCTCGCGCAGCAGCCGGCGGGCGGCCAGGTCGGCCGCGCGGGCGTCGCGATCGCCGATCATGGCGATCAGCAGCGTCTGCGGCGCGATCTTCGCGAGATCGCCGAGCACGATGCCGCGCGACTTCGGCCCGCTGGCGATGCCGCCCGGCATCACCCCGAACACCAGCTTCGGCACGGGCAGGTCCTGCGCCTTCGCGTCGGCCGCGATGTCCATGGCGAGCGGGACGCCCGCGAGGTGGCCGATCAGCGCGACCTTCCCCAGGTCGGGCTTGCCCTCCGCGTCGGCGGCCAGCGCCTCGAAGGCGGTCTTGAGCGCGCCCTCCGCGTTGGCGACCGCATCGACGGGCCGGGTCCGGTTCACGTCCTGGAAGCGCGGGAACAGGACGAGCCAGCCGTTGCGGGCGAGATGGTCGATCCAGGCGCCGTAGCTCTGCGGGTTGGTGGCGCCCCAGCCGTGCAGGAGCACCGCGACCGGGCGCCCCTCGGCGGGGGCCGCGCCGGCGGCGTGGAACACGAAGGTCGAGGCGCCGGTGCGCCCGACCGCGCGCTTGACGATGGTAAGCTTGCGGTCGCCGACGCCGCCCGGCCCGTCGTTCGGCTGGGCCGGCGGCGCCGCGGCCGCGGCGGGCGAAGCGGGAGGGGGCGCGGGGGGGGGGGGCGGGGGGAGGACGGACCAGCCGGGGGGGGGGGGGGGGGGGGGGGGGGGGGG
>NZ_VRVH01000584.1:0-1158 GCF_008040095.1 Methylobacterium sp. WL6
CTGCGACGGGCTGACCGCCGCGATGATCCGCGCCACCGGCGCCTCGCTCGCCGGCCGCGCCGGCACGCGCGCGGTGTTCCGCGCGACCGATGCCGAGCGCATGAGCCTCGATTGCCGGGCGCCGGCGCGGATGGTGTTCGCCTCCCGAGACCGCGAGCCGGAGCGCGGCTTCTACGAGCTGATCGGCCGGGCGGCGCGTGCGCTCGCCGGCGCGGACGCCGAGACCGCCGAGGTGCTGGCACGGCAGGTCCACCAGGATTCGCTGCTGGCCGACGCAACGCGCCAGGGCGTCGCCGGCAAGGCGGCCCTGCGCTGCGAGACCGGGCCGCGGGCCGACGCGCTGGCCGGCGACCTCACCGTCTGCGTGCTGGTGCCGAACCGGCCGCCCGCCCTGCGCCGCAAGGCCGGACTTTCGCGGGAGGCTCCGGCGGGCTAAGCCTCCGGCCATGCCCAGCTCCACCGACAGCCCAACGCTCAGGACCGTCCGCGCCGGCACGGTCGCCTTCGGCAACCACCTGCCGCTGGCGCTGATCGCCGGCCCGTGCCAGCTCGAGAGCCGCGACCACGCGCTCGAGATCGCGGCCGCGCTGAAGGAGATGGCGGAGTCCCTCGGGATCGCCCTCGTGTTCAAGGCCTCGTTCGACAAGGCGAACCGCACCTCGGGCGGCGCCGCCCGCGGCATCGGGTTGTCCGGCGCGCTGCCGATCTTCGCCGAGATCAAGGCGCGCTACGGCCTGCCGGTGCTCACCGACGTGCACGATGCCGGGCAGTGCGGGCCGGCGGCCGAGGTGGTCGACGTGCTCCAGATCCCGGCCTTCCTGTGCCGGCAGACCGACCTGCTGCTGGCCGCCGCCGCCACCGGCCGCGTGGTCAACGTGAAGAAGGGCCAGTTCCTCGCACCCTGGGACATGCAGCACGTGGCCGCCAAGGTCACCGGGGCCGGCAACCCGAACGTGATCGTCACCGAACGCGGCGCCTCGTTCGGCTACAACACCCTGGTCTCCGACATGCGCAGCCTGCCGATCATGGCCGCGGTGACGGGCGGCGCGCCGGTGGTGTTCGATGCGACCCACTCGGTGCAGCAGCCGGGCGGGCAGGGGGGAAGCTCGGGCGGCGAGCGCCGCTTCGTCGCCGTGCTGGCGCGGGCCGCCGTCGCGG
>NZ_VRVH01000585.1:0-1157 GCF_008040095.1 Methylobacterium sp. WL6
GCCCCGGTGGTCTCGGCGAGGATGCGCGGGAGGTGCGCCACACGGGTCGCGCGCGCGCCGAGCCACAGGTCGAGGGCGAGCGGAAACGCCGCGATCGCCCCGGCCGGGTCTTCGGGAAGGCGCGCGAGCAGGGCCGGCGCGGCGAGCCACGGCCGGCCCTGGTAGCCGGTGGTGCGGGCGAGATCCGGGCTCCAATCCGGTTTCAGCCGGGGCGCGCCGTCGCGTAGCTCGTCGGCGTAGATCAGGTCGGCGGTGCCGATCTCCGCGGAGAGCCGAGCGAGCGCCTCGGGCCTCAGCCGGTCGCCGGCGCGGAGCAGAGAGAGGGGCGCGTTTCCGAGGGCATCCCCGAGGCCGCGATCGTCGCGCCAGGCCTCATGCGTGATGCGAGGGTCGTCGGGCGTGGCCTGCAAGGTGGCGGCGTGCAGGACGATCGCGCGCCAGTCGGGATGGGTCTGCGCGCGCAGGCTCGCGAGCGTCGCGGCGAGGCTTTCGGCATCCGCGTCGCCCAGGACGAGCACGCGGATCATGCCGAACGCCCTCTGCCCTCCCCCGCCTTCGGGGGAGGGCGGAAGGAGGGCGCGGTCCGCCGCCCAATCCGAGAACCGCGCGCGCGGCGTCACCGCGCAGGTCCCGCGGAGGGTGTCGCGATAGCGGCGCTCGTCGCCGCGCAGGCGTTCGTAGAGGGCGGAGCCGGCGCGGAGCGGCCGGGTCGCGAGCGCTTGCAGGAACAGGCTCGCCTCGGTGCGGCGGCCGACGCGCTCCAGCACGAAGCCGGGTCCGGCGGCGAGGCGGATCTCGCGGAGGTCGTCCGGGAGCAGGCCGAGCCAGTGGGCGCAGGGCTGCGCGACGCCGGGCAGCACCACGTCCTGCGCGCCCTCGGCGCGGATCAGGCGCAGCATCGGCCGGCGCGGCCGGGCGGTCGGCGGCTCGCGATAGGTCAGGACGACCCAGCCGCCGCGGCCGATCTCCGGCAGCACGAGGCGGCGGTCGAAGACCGGGTCGGCCGCCGGCACGCAGTGGAACGCGGTCGCGCGCCCGAGGTCGAGCCGGGCGGTCAGGCGCGGAACGGGCCGTCTCCCGGCTTGGGCTTCACTGCGCGGCGCCCGCCTCGGCCGGAGCTTCGGAGGGCGCCTCGGACGGGGCCTGGGCCACCGGCG
>NZ_VRVH01000586.1:0-1155 GCF_008040095.1 Methylobacterium sp. WL6
GGCCGAGGCCGCGGACGTCCAGCGGGACGCCGCCGCGCACCGCGACGGGCTCCACCTCCTCGTCGCAGGCCTGCTCGCGGCGCCGCTGGTGGCGCCGATGCTGCTGATGCCGTTCGGGATCGCGTGGATGCCGCCCGGCTGGCTGCAGCTGGCGCTCGCCACCCCGATCCAGCTCTGGCTCGGCGCCCGATTCTACCGGGCCGGCTGGCGCGCAGTGCGGGCCGGCGCCGGCAACATGGACCTGCTCGTCGCGCTCGGCACCTCGGCGGCCTACGGCCTCAGCCTGGTCGAGCTGGTCCGGGCCGAGGCGCACGGTCACGCGGCGCCGCACCTGTATTTCGAGGCCTCGGCGGTGGTGATCACCCTGGTGCTGCTCGGCAAGCGCCTGGAAAGCCGCGCCAAGCGGCGCACCGCGTCGGCGATCCGCGCGTTGACGGCGCTGCGCCCCGAGCGTGCGCGCCTGCGCCGGCCGGACGGCAGCGAGGCCGAGATCGACGTCGCGGCGCTCCGGGTCGGCGACATGGTCGTGGTCCGCCCCGGCGAGCGGCTGCCCGCCGACGGCACCGTCCGCGCCGGCGCGAGCCAGGTCGACGAGGCGCTGATCACCGGCGAGAGCGTGCCGGTCGCCAAGGCGGCCGGCGACCGGGTCGTCGGCGGCGCAATCAACGGCGACGGCCTGCTCGTGGTCGAGGCCGTCGCGGTCGGCGCGGAGGCCACCCTGGCGCGGATCATCCGTCTGGTCGAGGACGCGCAGGCAGCCAAGGCCCCGATCCAGCGCCTAGTCGACCGGGTCAGCGCGGTGTTCGTGCCGGTGGTGCTCGGGCTGGCGCTTCTCACCTTCCTCGGCTGGTGGCTCGTGGCCGGCGCCGGCGTCGAGGCCGCGCTGATCGACGCGGTGGCGGTCCTCGTGATCGCCTGCCCCTGCGCGCTCGGCCTTGCGACGCCCACGGCGATCATGGCCGGCACCGGCGTCGCGGCGCGCCACGGCATCCTGATCAAGGACGCGGAGGCGCTGGAGGTGGCCCATGCCCTCGACACGGTCGCCTTCGACAAGACCGGCACGCTGACGGAGGGACGCCCGACGGTGACCGAGCTCGAGCCCGCGCCGGGCATCGCGCGGGCCGACCTCCTGCGCCGCGCCGCGGCGCTGCAGGC
>NZ_VRVH01000587.1:0-1150 GCF_008040095.1 Methylobacterium sp. WL6
CCCGCGCCCACCGCCGCGCCGGTGGTGGTGCAGGGCGCCCCGGATCCCGTGGCGGTCGCCGCCTGCGCGCGCCGCTTCCGCTCCTACGATGCCGCCAGCGGGACCTACCTCGGCAACGACGGCGACCGTCACCCCTGCCCGTGATCGCAGACCCCGCCGGGCTCGCCAACGCTGCGGGTCCGGTCCCCCGATCCTGAGCGCGCGGGACGCCGCGCGGATCGGCGGGCGGCGCGCGCTCCCGCTCCCTTCGAGCACCGGTCCGGTGCCGGACCTTCCACCTTCCAACCCAAAAGGACGACCGATGAGCAAGGGCTATCCCTCGATGACCGCGCTGCTGGGCCTTCTGGCCGTGGCCGGCTACCAGAACCGCGACAAGCTCGCCGAGCTCCTGAAGGGGCATGATGCGACGCCGGGGCACGCGACGATTCCGCCGGTGTCGAGCCGCTCCACGACCTCGTCCGGCAGCGGCGGCCTCTCGAGCCTGGGCGGGCTCCTCGGTGGCGTTGGCTCGGCCGGCGTCGGCGGCCTGATCGCCAGCGGCCTGAGCGAGCTCGTCGACCACTTCACCAAGGGCGGCCACGGCGAGACGGCGAATTCCTGGATCAACCAGGGCGCCAACCGCGACATCCACGAGGCCGATCTCGAGCGCGCCATCGGCCCGGAGACCCTCGACCACCTGACCCAGCAGACCGGCCTGAGCCGCTCCGCGCTCCTGTCGCGCCTCTCGCGCGAGCTGCCCTTGGCCATCGACCGCTACGCCGCCGACGGTCGCAAGCTCGCCTGACGCCGAACGACGATGCGGCCGGCGCGCGAAGGCGCCGGCCGTCAGGGCGCGCCGCGTCGTCTCGTGGATCGTCGCGCATGCGGCCCGGGATCGGGGCCGTCCGATGTACGGCGGGAAGGGTGCGTCGACTGCGTCAACGGCTCGGCGGCCGCGAAGCGCAGCCTTTCGTGACGCCTCAGCCTGCGCGGCGCAGCGCAGGCTTCGTGGGGCCAACGCGATGGCGCGCGGACCGGATCGACAGGCCCGGCCGCCTCGCTCCGCATCTCAGGCCAGGACCAGGATCGTCCCGAGCACCAGCAGGACCAGGAGGCCGGCGAGCAGGACGACGCGTCCGACCGGCTCGGTCTCGTCGGCCTCGGGCTCCGC
>NZ_VRVH01000588.1:0-1135 GCF_008040095.1 Methylobacterium sp. WL6
TGCTTCTGCAGCGACAGGCGCCCGCCCGGCGTCACCATGATGCGCTTGACCTGGAAGCGCTCGCCGATGTCGACGCGCTGGTACCAGCCCCAGGGCCGGTACATCCGCCGGTGCGCGTCGGCCTCCGGATGGGCCCGGGCCCGCAGCACCCCGACCAGCTCCTTGACCCGGCCCGACTGCGCCTTCGAGGCGACCAGCACCGCGTCGGGGGTCGCCACCACCACCACGTCGTCGAGGCCGACCACCGTGGTCAGCCCCTCGCCCTCGCTGTGCACCAGGCTGTTGCGCGTGCCCAGGAGCTCGACCCGGCCGCGCACTGCGTTGCCGGCGGCGTCCTGCGGCAGCACCTGCCAGACCGCGTCCCAGGTGCCGACGTCCGACCACGGGAACGACACCGGCAGCACGCCGGCGCGCGTCGTGCGCTCCATCACCGCGTAGTCGATCGAGATCTTGGGCGCCTGCCCGAACGCCGCCGCGTCCAGGCGGACGAAGTCGAGGTCGACGCCGGCCCGCTCCAGCGCCGCGCGGGCGGCGGAGAGCACCGCGGGCGCGTGCGCCTCGAGCTCGGCCAGCATCAGGTCGGCCCGGAACAGGAAGTAGCCCGAGTTCCACAGGGCGCCCTCCGCGATCAGCGCGGCGGCGCCCTCCGCATCCGGCTTCTCGACGAAGCGCGCCACCGCGAAGGCGCCCTCGGCCTCCGGCAGCGCCCCCCCGCGGCGGATGTAGCCGTAATCGGTCGCCGGGCGCGTCGGCTCGATGCCGAGCGTCATGGTGTAGCCGGCCCGCGCGCCGACCGCCGCCGTGCGCACGGCGGCGGCGAAGGCCGGCACGTCGCCGATCACGTGGTCGGCGGCCATGATCAGCACCACCGCCTCCGGGTCGGCCTTGGCCGCGTGCAAGGCCGCCACCGCCACGGCGGCGGCCGAGTCGCGCCCCTCCGGCTCCAGGATGATGTCGGCGGACATCCCGGCCTGGGCCAGCTGCTCGGCGACGATGAAGCGCGACTCGGCCGCCGCGATCACCGCCGGCCGGGCGAAGACCGCCGCGTCGCCCACCCGCCGCGCGGTGGCCTGGAACGTCGATTCCGACGCGTCCACCAGCCGCGCGAACTGCTTCGGCATGCTCTCGCGCGATA
>NZ_VRVH01000589.1:0-1125 GCF_008040095.1 Methylobacterium sp. WL6
GGCTGCTCGGTTCTTCCGGCTTCGGGTCCGACGGCGCGTGCCGTGGAGGCGGGGGCGGAGCTGTCGACGCCGGAGGGGCTGCTGGCGCGCTACGAGCTGGTGGACGTGACCCCGGCGGTGATCGAGGCCCTGCGCGGGCGCCCGCTCGACAGCCTGCTGGCCTCCTTCGGCGACAAGCGCCCCTCGATCGAGCCGGTAATCGGGGTGGGCGACTACGTCTCGGTCTCGGTCTGGGAGGCCGGGTCGGGCGGCCTGTTCTCCGGCCCGCTCGTCGCCGATCGCTTCTCCGCCGGCTCGAAGTCGGCGCTGATCCCCGAGCAGGCCGTCGGCCGCGACGGCGCGATCTCGGTGCCCTATGCCGGGCGCATCCACGTCGCCGGACGCCGCACCCAGGACGTCCAGACGCTGATCGAGAACGAGCTCGCCGGCAAGGCGATCCAGCCGCAGGTGCTGGTCTCGGTCACCAAGCCGATCTCCCAGGCCGTCACCGTCACCGGCGAGGCGGTCGCCGGCGCCCGCCTGCCGCTGTCGACCGGCGGCGACCGCCTCCTCGACGTCGTGGCCTCCGCCGGCGGCGTGCGCTCGCCCGTCTCCGAGACCTTCGTGCGCCTCTCGCGCGGGGACCGCACCACCACCGTGCCGATGACGACCCTGGTGGCCAACCCGCGCGAGAACATCTACCTGCGCCCCAACGACGTGCTCACCCTGGTGCGCGACCCCCAGACCTTCCTGGCGGTCGGCGCGCTCGGCAACGCCACCGAGCTGCCGTTCTCGGCCGAGGGCATCACGCTCGCCCAGGCCCTGGCCAAGGCCCGCGGCCTGTCCGACTTCCAGGCCGACCCGGCCGGCACCTTCGTGTTCCGCTTCGAGCCGGCCGCCGTCGTGCGCCGCCTCAACCCGGCCTCGCCGCTCCTGACCACACCCGTGGTCCCGGTGGTCTACCGCATCGACATGCGCGACCCCAACAGCCTGTTCACCTCCCAGGCCTTCCGCATGCGAAACCGCGACCTCGTCTACGTCTCCAACGCCCCCTTCACCGAAGTCTCCAAGGTCGTCAGCGTCTTCTCCACCGTCGCAGGCCCCGTCGCATCCGCAGCCTCCGTCTACGCCTACTCACGGTAGGCG
>NZ_VRVH01000058.1:0-22261 GCF_008040095.1 Methylobacterium sp. WL6
CTCGTCGGGGCGGCCGCGGCCGCCCGCGTCGGCGCTTGAACCAGGCCCAAAGCCGCCGTGTCCGTGCTCTCGCGATCGATCAGGATCAGGCCGCCGGTGTCGCGGGTCTCGGCGTAGGGGTCGAACGGCACCGCGCGGTCGAGCTTGAGCGTGACGTCGGCGATGTCGTTAGCGACGAGCTTCTCGGCCGGGCCGGGCTGCCCGGTCTCGGGGTCGATGCGGTTGCGGATGCGGTCCACCACGGCGTTGGCCGTGACGGTGCCGACCTTGGCGAGCAGCGCCGTGCCGGGGGCGAGCTCGGTCTCGGCGGCCCAGAACAGGCGCACGTCGAGGGTGTCGGAGACCTGCATCGGATGCGAGGCGGCGGCGATGACGCTGCCGCGCGAGGCGTCGACCTCGTCGGCGAGCACCAGGGTGACCGACTGGCCCTCTTGGGCGCTGGCGAGATCGCCGTCCGGGCCGACGATCCGCGCCACCGTGGAGGTGCGCGCAGACGGGGCGATCGCCACCGCGTCGCCCGGCTTCACCGTGCCGGCGGCGATGAGGCCCGAGAACCCGCGGAACTCAGAGTTCGGGCGGTTGACCCACTGCACCGCCATGCGGAACGGCGCGGCCAGCGCCTCCTCGTGCACCGGCACGCTCTCGAGATAGGCCAGCAGCGGGCCACCCTGGTACCACGGCGCGGAGACCGCCGGCAGCACGACGTTGTCGCCGTTCTTGGCCGAGAGCGGGATCGCCCGGACCTCGACGAAGCCGAAATCCCGGGTGAAGGCGGAGAAGCCCGCCACCAGCCCGTCGAAGGTGGCCTGCGACCAGCCGACGAGGTCCATCTTGTTGATGGCGAGCACGACGCGGCGGATGCCGAGCATCGAGACCAGCAGGGCATGGCGCCGGGTCTGGCGGGTCAGGCCCTGGCGGGCGTCGACCAGGATCACCGCCACGTCGGCGGTCGAGGCGCCGGTGGCCATGTTGCGGGTGTACTGCTCGTGGCCGGGCGTGTCGGCGACGATGAACGAGCGCTTGTCGGTGGAGAAGAACCGATAGGCGACGTCGATGGTGATGCCCTGCTCGCGCTCGGCCTGGAGGCCGTCGACGAGAAGCGCGAGGTCGACCTCCTGCCCCTGCGTGCCGTGCTTCTTCGAGTCGCGCTGGAGCGCGGTGATCTGGTCGTCGAAGATCTGCTTGGTGTCGTGCAGCAGGCGGCCGATCAGCGTCGACTTGCCGTCGTCCACCGAGCCGCAGGCGATGAAGCGCAGGACTTCCTTGCTCTGATGCGCGGCCAGGAACGACGCGTAGCCGAACTCGGGCGCGTCGAACGCGTCCTTGGAGGGGTGGACCGTCATCAGAAGTAGCCTTCCTGCTTCTTGCGCTCCATGGCGCCGGCGCCGTCCTTGTCGATCACCCGGCCCTGCCGCTCCGAGGTGCGGGCGGCCAGCGTCTCGCCAATGATCGCCGGCAGCGTGTCGGCGCCGCTCTCGACCGCGCCGGTGAGCGGATAGTCGCCGAGCGTGCGGAAGCGGACCTTGCGCAAGGTCGGCGTCTCGCCGGGCTCCAGCGGCAGGCGGTCGTCGTCGACCATGATCAGCTGCCCGTCGCGCTCGACCACCGGCCGCGGCTCGGCGAAGTAGAGCGGCACGATCGGGATCCGCTCCTGCTCGATGTAGAGCCAGATATCGAGCTCGGTCCAATTGGAGAGCGGGAAGATGCGCAGGCTCTCGCCGCGCTTCTTGCGCAGGTTGTAGAGGTGCCAGGGCTCGGCCCGCTGGCGCTTCGGGTCCCAGCGGTGCTGGGCCGTGCGCAGGGAGACGATCCGCTCCTTGGCGCGCGAGGCCTCCTCGTCGCGGCGGGCGCCGCCGAAGGCCGCGTCGAACTTGTTCTTGTCGAGCGCCTGCCGCAGCGCCTGCGTCTTCATCACGTCGGTGTGGACTTCCGAGCCGTGGCTGATCGGGCCGACGCCGCGGGCGAGCCCGTCCTGGTTGGTGTGGACGATCAGGTCGAGGCCGAGCTCCTTCGCGCGGGCGTCGCGGAAGGCAATCATCTCGCGGAACTTCCAGGTCGTGTCGATGTGCATCAGCGGGAACGGCAGGCGGCCGGGGGCGAACGCCTTCAGCGCCAGGTGCAGCAGCACCGACGAATCCTTGCCGATCGAGTAGAGCATCACCGGGTTCTCGGTCTCGGCGACCGTCTCCCGGAAGATGTGGATGCTCTCGGCTTCCAGCCGCTGCAGGTGCGTGAGGCGGCTGCCGGCTTGCGCCTGGATCGCGGGTGCGGCGCTCATCGGGCCATCTCCGGTCTGTGGGATTGCGTGGTCTCGAATGCCGCGGCTTCCTCGCCGGGCGCGACGTCGGCCTCGGGCACGTGGACGTGCAGGCCGCATTCCTTCTTGGATTCCTGCTCCCACCACCAGCGGCCGGCACGCTCGGGCTCGCCGACGCGGACGGCACGGGTGCACGGGGCGCAGCCGATGGAGGGGAAGCCGCGATCGTGCAGCACGTTGTAGGGCACGTAGTTGTCGCGCACGAAGCGGTCGACGTCCTCGCGCGTCCAGTCGGCCAGCGGATTGAGCTTGATCAGGTCGCGGCTCTCGTCGAACTCCGCGAGCGGCGTGTCGGCGCGGTTGGCGGACTGGCCGGCGCGCAGGCCGGTGAGCCAGCCGGCCGCCCCGTCGAGGGCGCGGCCCAGCGGCTCGACCTTGCGGAAGCCGCAGCAGGCCTGCCGCGCCTCGACCGAATGGCGGAAGCCGTTGATGCCGGATTCGCGCACGAACGCTTCCTCAGATCGCCGCTCGGGGGCGTAGGCGCGGATGCGGATGCCGTAAGCCGCCTCCGTCTCCGCCCAGACGTCGTAGGTCTCGGGATACAGCCGCCCCGTATCCAGGGTGACGATCTCGGTCCGGCCCTTGGCCATCGCGAGCGCGTGCGTCAGCGCCTGATCCTCGATGCCGAGGCTCGTGGTGAAGACGAGGCGTCCGGGGATCGTCGCCTCGATCAGGGCGATCCGCCCCTTGAGGTCGAGGGGCTTGAGCTGGGCGGCGAGATCGGCCGCCGCCTGGGGGGTGGAAAGGGTCATCGCCTGTTCGTTCGCGGGCCGGGTCGTGCCAGGGGCACTGGTTGTTCCCTGAGATGTTCGCTATAACGAACGGTGTCAAGGCGCCGCCGCGAGGCCCGGATGCCCTGCGCTGTGATGCAGTAAGCCCTGGCAACACGCCGCAATCGGGATCGGTTGCGCGGAAATGGAAGTTCCTTCTCATGGGCGCCCTGCATGGGCCGCATGGCGAAGCGACGTCGAGATGCGAGGTTGGCCGTGGATTCGATCGATCTGAAGATCCTGGCGCTGCTGCAGACGGACGCGACCCTGTCGATCGCCGCGATCGGCGAGCGGGTCGGCCTGTCGCAGACCCCGTGCTGGAAGCGCATCCAGCGCCTCGAGGCCGACGGGGTGATCGACCGCCGCGTCGCCGTGCTCGACCCGGTCAAGCTCGGCCTCGGGCTCACCGTGTTCGTCTCGATCGAGACCGCCGACCATTCGCGCGAATGGCTAGAGCGATTCGCCGGCACCGTCTCGGCGATGCCCGAGGTGCTGGAATTGTACCGCATGGCCGGCGACGTTGATTACATGCTCCGCGTCGTCGTGGCCGACATGAGCGCCTACGACACGTTATATAAGCGCCTGATCGCGACGCTGCCGTTGAAGAACGTCACCTCGCGCTTCGCGATGGAGAAGGTGAAGTCGACGACGGCCCTGCCGCTGCCCGCGCCGCCGACGAACGGCCGCCAGATCCAGGGATTGCCGCCGACCCTCGTGGCGGTCGGAGAATAAAGTTCTTTTTTGCGCCGCAACGACGATCGACTCCTTCTCCAAATCAAGCGTTCTGTAAAACGGACGTTTTCCCGTTGACAGGGGCCTTCCGCCCCACGACATGGTCTTCCGATGTCACGCCAAAGCCTTCTTCCCCACACCGCGCCGTTCGGCGACAGCGAGCGGGCCAGCCTCGACGCCGTGCTCGGCGGCGCCACCGCGATCCAGCGCGCCTGGCTCGCCGGCTTCCTCGCCGGGATCGACGCGGCCGGCGGGCAGCTTGCGGCGGCACCGGCCGCTCCGCCGAAGGCCGCCGAGCCGCTGACGATCATCTACGCCAGCGAATCCGGCAACTGCGAGGCCCTGGCCGGCACCGTCGCCAAGCTCGCGCGCAAGCAGGGCTTCAAGCCGAAGGTCATCGACTTCGCCGATCTCGACCTCGCCGTGCTGCCGAAGGCCGGCAAGCTTGTCGCCATCGCCGCGACCTGGGGCGAAGGCGAGCCGCCCGCCCGCGCGACCCACACCTACAACGCCATGATGGGCGACGGCGCCCCGCGCCTGGACGGCGTCGAGTTCGCGGTGCTCGCGCTCGGCGACACCTCCTACGCCGAGTTCTGCGCCATCGGTAAGGCGCTCGACGCGCGCTTCGAGGCGCTGGGCGGCAAGCGCGCGGCCGAGCGCGCCGACCTCGACCTCGACTACGAGACGCCGGCCGCCGCCTGGATCAAGGACACGCTGAAGGCGCTGGCGCCGGCCCCGGTCGCCGCCGACAACGTCGTGGCGGTCGACTTCGCCCGCGCCACGGCTGCCGAGGACGAGGATGCCGAGCCGAGCCGCGAGCCGGTCGTGGTCGAGGTGGTCGAGCACGTGAACCTAAACTCGTCGCGCTCGGACAAGGAGACGATCCACCTCGCGCTGGCCTTCGAGGACGGCGCGCCCGCCTACGAGCCCGGCGACTCGCTCGAGATCTACCCGGAGAACGACCCGGCCCTGGTCGAGGAGATCCTGAAGGCGACCGGCCTGACCGGCGACGAGGCCCTGCGCCGCTCGCTGCTCGCCGAGCGCGACATCACCACCCTCTCGGCCGCCACGGTCGAGCGCTTCGTGAAAGCGACCGGGCACGACGAGGCCAAGCGGCTGATCGAGAGAGGCGAGGTCCGCGCCTGGATCGAGGGCCGCCACCTCATCGACCTGATCGAGACCTACCCGGCGGCCCTGACCGCCGAGCATCTCGGCGGCATCACCCGTCCGCTGCCGCCGCGCGCCTACTCGATTGCCTCCTCGCGCAAGGAAGTCGGCGACGAGGTCCACCTCGTGATCGCCGCCGTGCGCTACGAGACCCACGGCCGGGCGCGGACCGGAGTCGCCTCGACCCACGTCGCCGACCGGATGTCGGACGGCGCCAAGCTCCGGGTCCGGCTGAAGCCGAACCGCCACTTCCGCCTGCCCGCCGACCCGGCGACCGACATCATTATGGTCGGGCCCGGCACCGGCGTCGCCCCGTTCCGCGCCTTCGTGCAGGAGCGCCGCGCGGTCGAGGCCACTGGCCGCTCCTGGCTGTTCTTCGGCGACCGGCACTTCACCCACGACTTCCTGTACCAGCTCGAATGGCAGGAGGCGCTGGAGGAC
This sequence comes from Methylobacterium sp. WL6, assembly GCF_008040095.1. NCBI lineage: Bacteria > Pseudomonadati > Pseudomonadota > Alphaproteobacteria > Hyphomicrobiales > Methylobacteriaceae > Methylobacterium > Methylobacterium sp. WL6. Next base: position 5,428 of record NZ_VRVH01000058.1, read on the forward strand.
CGCTCGCTCACCAAGATCGACGTGGCGTTCTCGCGCGACCAGCCGGAGAAGCTCTACGTGCAGCACCGCATCGACCAGCATCGCGAGGAGCTGGTGGAGTGGCTGGAGGGCGGCGCGCACCTCTATGTCTGCGGCGACGCCAAGGCGATGGCCAAGGACGTCCGCGTCGCGGTCGAGAACGCCTACGCGGCGGTGAAGGGCCTGAGTGCCGACGATGCCGCAGCGGCGGTGTCGGCCCTTGAGCGCGCCGGGCGTTACCAGCAGGACGTGTACTGACGCCACCTCTTCCCTCTCCCCCCTGCGGGAGAGGGTGGCCCGCGAAGCGGGTCGGGAGAGGGGAGCGACGATGCCGGATACGGCGCTCCCCTCTCCCGACCCCTGCTGACGCAGGGGCCACCCTCCCCCGCAAAGGGGGGAGGGAGATGCGTCGGCAGTCGAAACGAATCGAGACGGATCACCGCCATGGACGACCACAAGCCTGCTTCCGAGCGCGTCTACGAGACCCCGCCGACCGGCCGCCCGATCGACGAGGCGGAGGCCGCGCGGGCTGCGGGGCTCGCACACAACGAGCACCTGAAGATCGCCAGCGGCTATCTCCGCGGCGGGCTCGCCGACGGGCTGCTCAAGCACGCCACCGGCGCGATCTCCGACGATGACGGCCAGCTCGTGAAGTTCCACGGGATGTACCTGCAGGACGATCGCGACCTGCGCCCGGAGCGGACCAAGAAGAAGCTCGACAAGGCCTACGCCTTCATGATCCGCCTGCGCATCGCCGGCGGCGTCATCAGCCCGAAGCAGTGGCTGGCGCTGGACGACATCGCCACGACCTATGCCGGCGACGCGATCCGCGCGACGACGCGCCAGACCTTCCAGTATCACGGAGTGATCAAGTCGAACCTCAAGCGCACCATGGCGGCGATCGACGCCGCGCTGCTCGACACCATCGCTGCCTGCGGCGACGTCAACCGCAACGTCATGGCCGCGACCAACCCGGCCCAGACCCACGCGCACGCCGCGGCCTACGAGCTGGCCAAGGACATCTCCGATTCGCTGCTGCCGCGGACCAATGCCTGGCGCGAGATCTGGCTCGACGGCGAGAAGGTCGTCGGCGGCGAGGAGGAGTTCGAGCCGGTCTACGGCAAGACCTACCTGCCGCGGAAGTTCAAGATCGTCGTCGCGGTGCCGCCCTCGAACGAGGTCGACGTGTTCGCGCACGACCTCGGCTTCATCGCGATCCTCGACAAGGCCAACAAGCTCACCGGCTGGAACGTCACCGTCGGCGGCGGCATGGGCATGACCCACGGCGAGCCGGACACCTTCCCGCGCACCGCCGACCTGATGCTGTTCTGCAAGCCGGACGAGGCGGTGAAGGTCGCCGAAGCGGTGATGACGGTGCAGCGCGACTGGGGCAACCGCACCAACCGCAAGAACGCCCGGCTCAAGTACACGATCGAGCGCTACGGACTGAAGGCGTTCCGCGCCGAGGTCGAGAAGCGCGTCGGCAAGGCCTTCGCCGACCCGAAGCCGTTCACCTTCACCGGCAACGGCGACCGCTACGGTTGGACCGAAGGCGACGACGGCCGCCATCACCTGACGCTGTACGTGCCGTCGGGCCGGATCAAGGATTACGAGGACGGCCCCAAGTTCCTGAGCGGCCTGCGCCGGATCGCCACCGAGCACGAGGGCGACTTCCGCCTCACCGGCAACCAGAACGTGATCATCGCCAACGTGCCCTCCGAGAAGCGGGCGGCGATCGAGGCGCTGGTCGACGAATACAGCCTCACCAAGGGCGCCGGCGCCCTGCGGCGCAACTCGATCGCCTGCGTCGCGCTGCCGACCTGCGGCCTCGCCCTGGCCGAGAGCGAGCGCTACCTGCCCGACCTGATGACCGAGCTCGAGGCGAGCCTCGCCCGCCACGGCCTGCAGGACGACGAGATCACGATCCGCTCGACCGGCTGCCCGAACGGCTGCGCCCGCCCGTTCATCGCCGAGATCGGCCTCGTCGGCCGCGGCCCCGAGCGCTACCACCTCTACCTCGGCGCCGCCTTCGACGGCTCGCGCCTGGGCAAGCTCTACCGCGAGGACGTGAAGGCCGACGAGATCCGCGACACCCTCGACCCGCTCTTCGCCGACTACGCGCGCGGCCGCAATCCGGGCGAGCGCTTCGGCGACTACCTCGTCCGCGCCGGCCACGTGGCAAAGACCACCAACGGGCCCGACTTCCACGACAACATCGGCGCGCTGAAGCTTGTAACGATTTGATTAGGCTTGGGTCCTGAATTCACATCAGGCGATTTCGGCAGATTTCTGCCGTTTTTGCCGAATTTTTGGCCCAGGTAGTTTGTCTATTGCGGCTATGAGAGCTTCTTTTCCGTGCCACGAAGCTAAACAAACTGTCTGACAGGCTACTGCTGACCATCCACCGCAACCGATAACTGCGGTGACTGCACCCGATACAACGATTGCGGCAAGGCCGCTGTTTTCTATCGCGTCGAAAATACCTCCTATTGTCTGAAGAGCGTTTTTCGTTTCTCCCTTAACGCTTACATCGCGTCTTGATGTATCTGACGAGCTTTTCAAACGATTTTCTTTTAAGGCCCGACTAATACTCAATAGTTCTTCAACGATCTCTCCGGTCGAGTTTAGGCGTAGATCTCGCAACGCGTAAGCGGCCGTATCGATCCTTTCAGATAGTTTGCTCGATTGATAAGTTTCCGACTGTTCTACATGTCCTGGATTAGAAAAGCTCCTTAGGACATCGATGCATTGGCCCGTAACAAAAGTCTCGAAGCGGTCAGCATCAAATTTTCTACGGATATAAATAATATTGTTTTCGTCGCATAATTCTTTAAGACTTTCAAATCCCAACATATCAATACAGATAAACTTCTTTGATCTATATTTTCTTTTTAGTTCAGATAGATTATTAAATTTGCCATTAAATTTATCTACGACGTAGAAAAACAATAACGTATTGTTGAACTTAATATCCAGTACGGCGTCAATGCTCTCCACTTCGTGAAGAGTAAGCCCAATACTTTCTATCTCTTGAGATAGATTGCTATCTTTAGATAATGAATTATCCCATATTAGAGCGACATATTTCCCCGGTCTGGCCAAATTAGCCTCACTAGATTGCGCTGCTCTGGATGCAACGAGCGCCTGCTCGCCACACGTAGCGGGCCTGCCTTAGCGTTATTTCAGATCTCGAGATCAGCCCATCCGCCGATGAAACATAGGCGCTCACTTGGCGTTGCAATAGCCATACGGAGGCTGCGAGTGAGTTTGGGGCATATCACTGGATCGAAGATCCGCTACGCGGTGGTCGGCGGCGGCTGGATCTCGCAGGCCGCCTTCATGCCGGCGGTGGCGCAGACCGGCAATTCCACGATCACGGCGCTGGTCACCGGCGATCCGGAGAAGGCCGCTTCGCTCGGCGAACGCTATTGCCTGACCACCTTCTCCTACGACCGCTACGCCGAGGCGCTGGCCTCCGGCCTGTTCGATGCGGTCTACCTCGCGCTGCCGAACGGGATGCACCGCGAATACGCCGTGCCCGCGCTGGAGGCCGGCATCCATACGCTGCTCGAGAAGCCGATGGCGACGAGCGTCGCCGAGTGCGAGGCGATCATCGCCGCGGCCGAGCGCGGCAACGCCCGGCTGATGCTGGCCTACCGCCTGCACTTCGAGCCCGGCACCCTCGACGCGATCGAGCGGGTGCGGACCGGCGCGATCGGCGAGCCGCTGGTCTTCACCGCGACCTTCGGCCAGCACGTCGCGACCGAGAACCACCGCGCGCACCAGGGCTACTGGGCCGGGCCGGTGCCGGACATGGGTACCTATCCGATCAACGCCGTGCGCAACCTGTTCGCCGACGAGCCGGTCGAGGTCCACGCCCACGGTACCCGCCGGCCGGGAAGCCCCTACGCCTTCCACGGCACCGTCGCGGTCACGCTCCGTTTCCCCGGCGACCGCCTCGCGCAGTTCACCGTCTCCTACGAGACCGATTCGGTCGACGCCTACCGCATCGCCGGGCCCGAGGGCGACCTCCTGATGGCGCCGGGCTTCACCTTCGGCCAGTCGCTCGCGGGCGAGCTGACCCGTGGCGGCGAAACCGAAGCCCTATCCTATCCGAGCGTCGACCAGTTCGGGGCCGAGACGCGGTACTTCTCGGATTGCATCCTGAACGGCCGCGTGCCGGAGCCGGACGGCGAGGAGGGGCTGGCCGACGTCCGCATCCTTGCCGCGATCGAGCGCGCGCTCGAGACCGGCCAGCCGCAGGCCCTCGCGCCGATGCGACGCCGGACGCGGCCGGATGCGTCGCAGGCGATCGCGCTGCCCGAGATCACGCCCCCGGACCTCGTCAACGCCGCCAAGCCGGGCGGCTGAACGCGGCGAGCGGACGGCGATGCGACCTGCCTCGCTCTCAACAAGCCCGGCGTGCTGAAGTGATCGCGCCGAGTGGACCACGTAAGCAGCAAGCCCTCGGGATCGCGCGGCCGTCTGCGGTGTCGCTGCGCGGCATCTCGGCACCAGGGACGCGCGGGAGGCGGCGATCGACGAAGCGCCCAGCTCATGCGCGTCGGAACAAGGTTCGTCGTGCGTTGCCATGTTGCCTCGCAACAAACACGTGCTGCCCTGCAAAGACCAAAGCTTGACGGTAAGATGCGGATAAATCTCCGCGCGCGTCGAACGAAGTCGGGCCGTGCTCGTTATCCCGAAAATCCGTACGGGACCGAGACATGGCCAAGCACGAAATCCTCGGATACTTCGAACACCGCCGCGACGGCGCCTGGGTCTGCGTCCGTCCGTTCACGCTGACGACCAAGAGCGCGGCGGTCGACATCCGCCAGGGCATGCGCTTCGACTACGGCAAGCGCGTCGGCGGCGTCGACCTCGCCGAATACCTCGAGCAGCTCGGCTCGCAGTTCGGTTCGTAAGCCGTCTGCTTTTTCGGCGTTCGATCGATCAGGGTGATGCGGGCCCTCCGGCCCGCGTCGGTCACAAGCGATAGGCGGTCCGGCAGCCGCCCCAGTGGCGCTCGTTGATCTTCAGCGGTGCGTCGACCTCGGTCACCATGATGATCTGGGTGCCGAGTTCGCGCCGGTAGACCTGAAGCGTCACCGGCCACATCGAACGCGCCGCCGTGATGCCGGTCCGGTCGTCGAAGATCCGCAGGTTCCGCGCGTTGACGTGGTTCCACATCGGGTCGTCGCTGCGCTGCGGCTGCGAGTAGACCCGGTTGTGGAACGGCAGGAAGCCGTTGCGGTCGGTCAGGATGCAGAACATCATCCGCTCGTCCCGCCCGAGTTCCGCCTCGAGGATCGGTCCGAGCAACCGCATGATCGGCTCGACCGAGCGCGTCATGAATTGCGCCGGGTTCGAGCCGGCGATCGGCTGGTAGTCGGTGTCGAACAGGGCCGCCTCCGACACGCGCCCCGCGGCCAGCTCTCCTTCGAGGATCGACGCGGCCTGCGCCGCCAGGGCCTGGACCTTGACGATCAGGGGCGCGTGCTCCGCGTGGATCGACGCGATCTTCGCCAGCAGCTTGTCGCGGAACGCGCCGTCGTTCGCCTGGAACGCGCAGTGCACCCCCATCGCGCTCGTCGCCACCACCTGCGCCTGGACCTCGCCGACGGTGTTGATCGCGATGGCGATGCCGGCGCCGACCGCGATGGATTCCCCCTCCGGCGCGCGCAGCAGGACGCCGCCCTCGCTCAGATCGACCGTGCGGGTGCTACGCCCATCCGGCAGGCGGACCTGGAGGTCGGCCGGGTAACGATCGAACCGGCGCCGGTCGCCGAGCTCGCTCTGGCAGACCACGGTGACGAAGCGCTGGCCCAGGCGGCCGGCCTGCTCGGCCGCGGACGCGGTGGCCGACTGCATGCGCTCCGCCTGGCGGTCGAGGTCGAACGCGGCGGCGCTGGCCGAGCCCGCATCCGCGTCGAGATGCGCGACGAGGTCCGAGGTGCGGGTCGCCTCGTCGACGATGCTCGTGACCGTGCGGGCTTGGATGTCGGCGATCTCCCGGACGCTGGCGAAGGACGGGCGGACCGATTCGATGGCCCCGGCCGCGGCCTCGATCGCGGCGCCGGAGGCGGCGGCGCCTTCCCGGAGGCGCAGGACGCGGGTCCGCACCTCCTCGGCCGCCCGCGCCGTCTCGACCGAGAGCGCCTTGACCTCGGCGGCGACGACCGCGAAGCCGCGCCCGGCCTCGCCGGCGCGGGCGGCTTCGATCGTGGCGTTCAGCGCGAGCAGGTTCGTCTGCCGCGCCACCGCGGCGATCGTGTCGACGATGCCGGCGATCTCGTTGCCGGCCTGGGCCAGCGTCGCGATCAGGGCGCGCGCCTCGGAGCCGCGATCGCCGGCATGGTCGAGATGACCGCCGGCCTGAGACATGGCCGCGGCGGTCTGGCTCGCGAGGGTCGACAGGCTTCCGGTCTGGCCGGCGAGGCTCGCGGTCGCGGCGGCCGCGTTCCGCGAGACCTGGATGAGGTCGTCCATCTGCGCCCGGATCGCGGAGAGGCCGCCCTTCATCTCGGCGACGTCGCTCTGCGCGGTCTCGATCGAGCGGCTCACCCCTTCGATCGCGGAGCGGACGTCTTCCTCGATGGCGTTCACGACGTCGCCGTCGAGACGCGCCGCGACGGCCGCCACGGGCGCCACGGGCTTGGGCTGCTCGATCGCCTCCACTGGCGTGGAGGCGTCGATGGTGCGCGCTGGGGCTCTGGTTCTGAACTGGAACAGCATACCCTCAGATGTGACTGAAGTCCGCTACCATCCTGTTAACGCTGCCGGGATCATGCGAGGGACGCGGTCGAAACGGCCGGTCGCGGTTCAGGCGCCGCCCCACTGCATCGTCAGGCCGCCGTCGACGACGAGGGTGTGCCCGGTGACGTAGTCGGCATCGTCGCTGCTGAGGTAGAGGATCGCCTTGGCGATGTCGTCGGGCTGCCCGGCGCGATGCCACGGGATCCGCTCGAGCGACTTGTCGAGCACCTTCGGGTCCTCGAAGCGGTCGGCGGTCATCGGCGTCTCGATCAGGCCGGGCGCGACGTTGTTGACGTTGATCTTGTCCTCGGCGAGCTCGCGCGACAGGCTTCGGCAAAGCGATCCGACGCCCGCCTTCGACATGCCGTAGGGCGCGCTTTCCGGCGTCGGCAGGTGCTGCGCGACCGACGAGACCATCACGATCTTGCCGCGGCCGCCCTGCACCCGGCGCATCTTGATGAAGGCGCGGGCGCAGAACAGCGGCCCCATCAGGTTCACGCGCAGGATCTGCTCCAGCCGCGCATCCTCCATGTCCGCCACCGCCATCCCGCTCATCGCCTGCCCGGCATTGGCCACCAGGATGTCGATCGGCCCGAGGTCGCTGGCGATGCGGTCGAAGGTGGCGGTGACGGAGGCCGGGTCGCCGACGTCGTTCTGGATCACCAGCGCCCGGCGCCCCGTCTCCTCGACCAGGCGCGCGGTCTCGGCGATGCCGTCCGCGTCGGTGTTGTAGGTGATCGCGACGTCCGCGCCGTGCTGCGCGAACAGGAGTGCGGTGGCCCGGCCGATCCCGGAATCCGCACCGGTGATCAGGGCCTTCTTGCCTTCGAGCTTCATCGGTGCCGGCTTCGCTGCTGGAGGTGGTCCGGCCCCGCCATCGGGCCGTTTCAGCGGGCCAATTCGGGCGTCGCGGCCCGGTTCCTCACAGGTGCGCGGTCCGACATTTTGACGCTTTGCCGGATTGCGGCATACGCTCGGTCCATGACCATCGCCGTCGACCTAGAACGCATCCAGAGCGACGAGAGCGCGCCGACGACGCGCTGCCGGATCCTGGCGACGGCCGAGCGCTCGTTCCGCGAGATCGGCTACCAGAAGACCACCGTCGCCGACATCGCCAAGACGCTGAAGATGAGCCCGGCCAACGTCTACCGGTTCTTCGACTCGAAGAAGGCGATCAACGAGGCGGTGGTCGAGCGCCTGGTCGGCGAGGTCGAGGCGCTGATCTCGACGATCGCCGACGCCCCGGGCTCGCGCGCCGCGGACCGCCTGACGGCGGTGATCGGGGCCTTGTACCGCGACACCTCCGAGCGCTGCCGCGCCTTCCCGCGCATGCACGAGATGATCGAGGCGGCGATGAGCGAGAGCTGGGAGGTCTGCCGCCATCACGTCGACCGGATCGGGGCGGTGTTCGAGCGGATCGTCGTCGACGGCGTCGCGCGCGGCGAGTTCGAGACGGACGATCCGGCCGGCACGGCGCGCTGCCTGCACACGGCGATCGCGCGCTACAGCCATCCGCTGCTGGTCAGCCAGTATCCCGACGCCCCCGTGCCGGACCTCGACGTGATGATCGCGTTCCTGCTGCGAAGCCTGCGACCGGCCGGCCGCTAAGACGGGTCGGTCACTCCGATGCGGGGTTGGCCGGCTCCGGCGCGATGCCGACGTTCGGCTGCTCGCCGTCGTAGCCCTCGATGATCAGGATGTCGGCATCGGCGCCGTTCTTCTGCTTGGCGCGCGCGGCCTGGTAGCTGTCCGACTTCCAGCAGGCGAGCGCGTCGTCGTAGCTCGCGAACTCGATCACTACGTTGCGGGCACGCGCCGTCCCGGTCACCGCCTCGAAGCGTCCGCCGCGCACGAGGAAGCGGCCGCCGAACTCGGCGAAGGCGGCGCCGTTCGAGGCGGCGTAGTCCTTGTAGGCCTCCGCGTCCCGCACATCGACCCGGACGATCCAGTAGCCGCGCGTCATTCTCGTCACTCCTGTGCTGCCATCTCGGCGAGGATCGCTTGTGCCACGGCGCGCGGATCTGCGGCAGCGGTGATCGGGCGGCCGACGACGACGTGGTCGATGCCCGCCGCGCGCGCCTGGCCCGGGGTCATCACCCGCTTCTGGTCGCCGGCGGCGCTGCCGGCCGGGCGGATGCCCGGCGTCACGATCAGGCTGCCCGGGCCGACGACGGTGCGGACGGCCTCCGCCTCGAAGGCGCTGCAGACGATGCCGTCGATGCCGGCCTCGGCCGCCTGGAAGGCGCGGTGCGCGACGAGGTCGGAGATCGGCAGCGCGTAGCCGGATTCGCGCGCGTCGCCCTCGTCGTAGGAGGTGAGCACCGTCACCGCGAGGATCTTCAGGTCGGACGCGCCGCGCCCGCGCACCGCCGCGCGCATGGTCTGCGGGTAGGCATGCACCGTCAGGAAGGTCGCGCCGAGGCCGGAGAGCGCACGCACCCCCTCCTCCACCGTGTTGCCGATGTCGTGCAGCTTGAGGTCGAGGAAGACCTTGAGCCCGCGCGCGGCGAGTTCCGGCACCAGCGACAGCCCGCCGGCATAGGCCAGGCGGTAGCCGATCTTGTAGAACGTCGCCGCGTCCCCGATCCGGTCGATCAGCGCGCGGGCCGCCGCCGGGTCGTCGAGGTCGAGGGCGACGATGAGGCGGTCGCGCGGGTCGGTCGGGCTCGGGTTGGGCTGATCTCGCATCGCAGTTCCCGATCACGCGGCCGGGTGCGGTGTCAATCGCGCCCCCGCGGGGGCAGCCATGACACCGGAAGCCATGACTCCGTTCGCCGTGACCCCGCCCGCCATGACGCGGGCCACCTCGGCCTTCAGCACCGGCAGTAGCTCGGCCTCGAACCAGGGCTCCCGCTTGAGCCAGCCGTTGTTGCGCCAGGACGGATGGGGCAGCGGCAGCACACGCGGGGCACGCGGCTCGGCGAGGATCTGGCGCCAGCGCCGCACCGTGCCGGTGAGCCCGTCCGGCATCTTGCCGAGGTGCCACGCCTGCGCGTACTGGCCGATCACCAGGACGAGCTCGAGATGCGGCAGGCCGGCGAAGAGCTCGTCGCGCCAGCGCTCGGCGCATTCGCGCCGCGGCGGCTTGTCGCCGCCCTTGGCATCGAGCCCCGGGAAGCACGAGCCCATCGGCACGATCGACACCCGGCTCGCGTCGTAGAAGGCGGACTCGTCGAGACCGAGCCAGGACCGGAGGCGCACCCCCGACGGGTCCATGAACGGGATGCCGGTGCGGTCCGCCCGCGTTCCGGGCGCCTGGCTGGCGATGCACAGCCGCGCCGTGGCGGTCCCCTGGACGATCGGGCGCGGTTCCTGCGGCAGCGGCGGCCCGTAGAGCGGCGCGTCGCGGCAGATCCGGCAGGCGCGCAGGCGCGCGGCGGTGCGGTCGAAGGCGGTGTCCATGCTGGATGCGACATGGGCACCGCGTCGCGCTTCGGCGAGCCCGGACCGACGCGACCAAAAGAAACGGCGCGGGACGAGGCCCGCGCCGTGGTTGCAGTTGGGTTCGAAGCTCTGGGAAGCGGGCCGACGCTACGCCCTGCCCCGCATCCGCGGCGTGTCGAACCTCACACGCCCTTCAAGCCGGCCAGGTCGAGCGGCAGCGAGCGCAGGCGCTGCCCGGTCGCGGCGAAGATCGCATTGGAGATCGACGGCGCGAGCACCGGCACGCCCGGCTCGCCGATGCCGGTCGGTGCCGCCGAGGACGGCATGATGTGGACCTCGACCACGGGCATCTCGCTCATGCGCGTCGGCTCGTAGGTGTCGAAGTTCTTCTCCTGCACCACGCCGTCCTTGAGGGTGATGCGGTTGCGCAGCACCGACGACAGCGCGAAGCCGACCGCGCCCTCGACCTGGGCGCGGATCACGTCCGGGTTCACCGCCACGCCGACGTCGACCGCCGCGACGATGCGGTTGACCTTCACCTTGGCGTCCTCCGCCGTGATGTCGGCGACCATCGCCACGTAGGAGCCGAACGATTCGTGGGCGGCGATGCCGAGGCCGCGGCCCTTGCCGTTGGCCTTGCTGCCGGCGTCCCAGTCCGCCTTCTCGGCGGCGAGCTTGAGGACGCCCGAGAGGCGCGGGGCTCCGGTCAGAAGCGAGAGCCGGTAGGCGAGCGGGTCGACGTCGGCGGCATGCGCCAGCTCGTCGATGAACACCTCCATCGCCTGCGCGGTGTGGCTGTGCCCGACCGAGCGCCACCACAGGACCGGCACGCCCTCGCGGGCGTTGTGGACCTCGAAGCGGTAGGCCGGGAGCGCGTAGGCGGTGTCGGAGGCGCCCTCGACGGTGGTCGAATCGATGCCGTTCTTGACGATCATCGCCTCGAACGGCGAGCCGATCATGATCGACTTGCCGATCATCACGTGCTGCCATCCGACGATCCCGCCCTTGGCGTCGAGCCCGGCGCGGACCTTGTGGTAGACCGTGGGGCGGTAGTAGCCGCCGGACATGTCGTCCTCGCGGGTCCAGACGAGGTGGACCGGCGCCTTGGCCCGGGTCGCCTTGAGGATGGTCGCGGCCTCGGCGATGTAGTCGGCGGTCGGCGTCGCGCGCCGGCCGAACGAGCCGCCGGCCCATTGCGTGTGCAGGCGGACCTTGTCGGTGGTGGTGCCCATCACCGCGGCGACCGTGGCCTGCTCGATCGTCTGGAACTGCAGGCCGGCATAGACGTCGTAGCCGCCGTCCGGCGCCTGCTCGATCGTCGCGTTCAGCGGCTCCATCGCGGCGTGCGCGAGGTAGGGGAAGGTGAACTCCGCCTCCAGGACCTTGGCTGCGCCCTTGATGCCGGCCTCCGCGTCGCCGCGCTCGGAGGCGACGAGGCCGGGGCGCTTGGCCTGCTCGCGGTAGCCGGCGAGGATCGCGTCGGAGGAGTGCGTCTCGGCCGCGCCGTCGTCCCACACCACCTTCAGCGCCTCCCGGCCCTTCATCGCCGACCAGGTGTCCTTGGCGACGACCGCGACGCCGGAGGGAATCGCGACGACGTCGACGACGCCCGCGACTTTGCGGGTCGCGGCGTCGTCGAAGCTCTTCACCGTGCCGCCGAAGCGCGGCGGGCGGGCAACGACGGCGGTGACCTGGCCGGGCCGACGGATGTCGAGGGCGTAGACGGCGCTGCCGTCGGTCTTGGCCGCGGAATCCAGGCGCGGCGTACGCTGGCCGATCAGCGTCCACTGGCTCGGGTCCTTCAGGCGCGGCTCCTGCGGCACCGGAAGCGTCGCGGCGGAGGCCGCCAGCTCGCCGAACCGGGCCTGCCGGCTCGAGGCCGCGTGCCGGACGACGCCGTTCGCGACGGTGATCTCGGCCGCCGGGACCTTCCACTGGTAGGCGGCGGCCGCGACCAGCATCTCGCGGGCGGCGGCGCCGGCCTTGCGCAGCTGGAACCAGGAATTGGCGATCGCCGTCGAGCCGCCGGTTCCCTGGATCGGGCCCATCAGCAGGTTGTTGTAGCGGGCGGCGTCGGCCGGCGCGAACTCGGTGCGCACCCGCGACCAGTCCGCATCGAGCTCGTCGGCGAGAATGGTGGCGAGGCCGGTGGTGTTGCCCTGCCCCATGTCGAGGTGCTTGATGATCACCGTCACGGTGTCGTCGGCGCCGATTCGCACGAAGGCGTTCGGATCGGCCTTCACACCCGACAGGTCGGGACCGGCGGCGGCGCGGGCGGTGTTCTTCAGATCGAGGCGGAAGCCGATGACGATCGCGCCCGTCGCGGCGGCGCCGCCGGCGAGGAAGCTGCGGCGGGTCGCGCGGGGAGAGCGCGGGTCCGTCTGACGGATCTTCAGCATGGCGTGGCTCCGGTCAGTTCGGGAACGGGCGAAGGGCGTTCGAAGGGGGCGAGCGACGGGCCGTGCGATCCGCGCGAAGGGACGCGCGGACGAGCCGGATCAGGCGAGGGTGCGGGCGGCCTCGTGGATCGCCGCGCGGATGCGCTGATAGGTGCCGCACCGGCAGATGTTGCCGTCCATCGCGCCGTCGATGTCGGCCTCGGACGGTTTCGGGTTGTCGGTGAGAAGGCCGATCGCGGACATGATCTGGCCGGACTGGCAGTAGCCGCACTGGACGACGTCGAGCTTGCGCCAGGCGCCCTGCACGGCCTCCGCGACGCGGCCCGAGATGCCCTCGATCGTCGTGATCTTGGCCTCGCCGACGTCGCCGATCCTCGTCTGGCAGGAGCGGACCGGCTGGCCGTCGAGATGGACCGTGCAGGCGCCGCACTGCGCGATGCCGCAGCCGTACTTGGTTCCGGTCTTGTCGAGGTGGTCGCGCAGCGCCCAGAGCAGCGGCATCTCGGGATCGGCGTCGACGGTGTGCCGGACGCCGTTCACGGTGAGGTTCAACATCCGAGATCTCCCGCGCGCAGAACTTATGCCGTCGATGGCTAATCCTCGGACGCATCCACAAGATGTGCGTCCGCGCACGAACCGCGCACGAACCGCGAACGGTCCGGAACGTCAGTGCACGCTTCGCGCGATGGCGACAATCCTCGCCCTCGCGGCAGGCCGTTCTTAACACATCCCGCGCATCGTCGATCCGCCGCATGTTGCGGTCGGGCACCCCGCGCCGGCGCCCCCTACGTCCAGCCTTCGAAGAGGCCGATGTCCGAACTGACGGTCGAGATGGTGCAGCGCGGCCGCGGTCCTTCGTCGGAGGAGGCCGTGCGCCGCCGTGGCGTCGCGCGCGACATGCGCTCGGTCCGCGAGAAGCTGACCTCGAAGACGGGCCTCGAACGGGCGTTCGACTACGAGCTGCTGCGCCTCTACGCGCAGTATCGCGCCGGCGCGGGCATCCCGCTCGGGCTGTTCGCGATGGCGCTGGCCGGCGCCGCCTGCTTCTGGGTCGAGCCGCTGGTCGCGTCGCTCTGGGCGCTGTGCGCCTTCCTGATGATCACCCTCAACGCGTCGATGAGCCGGAGCTTCCTGCGCGCCGAGCCGGACACGGTGTCGCTCGCGCGCTGGCGCCGCCGCTTCGCCTTCGGCGAGGTGCTGCAGAGCCTGAGCTGGTCGGCGTTGATCGGGCTCGGCGCGGTCGGCGGCTGGCACTTCGCGATGTTCGGCCTGGTGATCGCGGCGGCGGTCGCGACGATGGTGGCCGCCACCGTTCCCGCCGCCGCCGTCGCCGCCCTGGTGCCGCTGGCCCTGGCGACCCTGTGCCTGCTCGCCTTCACTCGCCAAATGGACGCGGTGATGCTGGTCGCGATGGCGATCGGCTCGCAGATCTTCTTCCTCGGCCTTGCCCGCCGCATCTACACCTCGACCATCGGCGCGCTGCAGTCGCGGGCGGAGAAGGACGCGGTGTTCGGCGAGCTGGAGGAGGCCAAGGCCAATTCCGACGAGGCCCGGCGCCGGGCGGAGGAGGCGAACCTCGCCAAGTCGCGCTTCCTCGCCACCATGAGCCACGAGCTGCGCACGCCGCTCAACGCGATCCTCGGCTTCTCGGAGGTGATGAAGAACGAGGTGTTCGGCCCGCACACCGCGCCGAGCTACGGCGAGTATTCCAACGACATCCACGACAGCGGGATGCACCTCCTGAACCTCATCAACGAGATCCTGGACCTCTCGCGGATCGAGGCCGGCCGCTACGAGCTCAACGAGGAGGCGGTGAAGCTCGCCCACATCGTCGAGGAATGCCGCCACATGATGGGGCTCAAGGCGCGCGGCAAGAACCAGACCTTCCTGGACTTCGTCGACGAGACCCTGCCGCGGCTCTGGGCCGACGAGCGGGCGTTGCGGCAGGTGGTGCTGAACCTGCTCTCGAACGCGGTGAAGTTCACGCCGCCGGGCGGCGAGATCACGATCAAGGTCGGCTGGACCAGCTCCGGCGGCCAGTACGTCGCGGTCAAGGACAGCGGCCCCGGCATCCCGGAGGACGAGCTCGGCACCGTGATGTCCTCGTTCGGCCGCGGCTCGCTGGCGATCAAGACCGCGGAGCAGGGCTCCGGCCTCGGCCTGCCGATCGTGAAGGGCCTCGTCGACCTGCATGGCGGAAACTTCACGCTGAAGTCGAAGCCGCGCGAGGGCACCGAGGTGATCGTCACGCTGCCGGCGAGCCGGGTGATGGACACGCTCGCCGCCGTCGCCGTCGGACCGGAGCCGGAGAAGCCCGCGGCGTCGGTCCGTGCCAAGCCCGCCGCCAGGGCCGCCTGACGCATCCCCAGGCGCGATGAGGTCCGGCTCGCGCGAGGCGGATGCGATCCCGCACGATGCCCTGTCAGGCGATCAGCCGAGCCCGCCCATCGCCCGGATCAGCGCCCACTCGGCCTCCGTCACCGGCTGCACCGAGAGGCGCGAGTTGTTGACGAGAACCATGTCCTTGAGCGCCGTCTCGGCCCTGATCGCGTCGAGGGTGACGGGATTCGGCAGCGTCTCGACGGCGGCGAGGTCGACCATGCCGAACCGGCCGCTCGCGTCGGTGTGATCCGGGTAGTACGGCTTGATCACCCGCACGATCCCGACGACGGCCTTGCCCTCGTTCGAGTGGTAGAAGAACCCGAGGTCGCCGACCTGCATCGCCATGAGCTGCTTCTTGGCGAGGTGGTTGCGCACCCCGTTCCAGTGCGTGCCGGTTTCCCCGGCGGCGACCTGCTGCGCCCACGACCAGGTCGCGGGCTCGGACTTGTAGAGCCAGTGGGGCATGCGTCTCGTCGCTTGCTCGAAGATCAGGACCGGCCGACCGCCGCGGCCCAGAAGGCGAGGCTCGCCGGGTTGATCGGCGATCCGGCACCTGCGTTCCGCGCGGTCGCGAACGCGTAGAAGTCTTGCGCCTCCGCCTCGCCGAGCAGGTCGCGGATCGCCGTGAGGATGCGGGTGATGCGCAGGTGGTTGTGGTCGTGGGGCGCGAGCCAGCGATCGGTGTCGGCGTAGAACCGACGCATCCGCGCGAGCGCCGCGCTCAGGCCCTCGCGGGCGGCCGGATCGCGACGGATCGAGTCCGCCTCCGCCGGCGTCAGCACCGGCGCACCGGGCACCGCGCGGCTCGCCTGCTCGAGGGGGAAGCACCACTGGATGAAGTCGTGGACCGCCTCGATGCGGTCGTCGTCGAAGGCGAGCACGGTGGCCAGCGTGCGGCCGGCGCCGTCGGTGCCGCCGCCCGCGAGGAAGGCCTGGATCGAAGTCATTCGGATTCCGCCTTCAGCGGGCGGGCGAGCAGCGCGGCGACCACGTCCTCGACGCTCGCCCGCCCGGCCACGATCGCCGCGACGGCTTCCGCGATCGGCATCTCGATCCCCTGCCCGCGGGCGAGCCCGACCAGGGCGGTGGCGGTGAAGGCGCCCTCGGCGAGCTTGCCGCCGGCGGCGGCTTCCGGCGTGGCGCCCGCCCCCAGGGCGAGGCCGAAGGCGAAATTGCGCGATTGCGCGGAGGATGCGGTGAGCACCAGGTCGCCGAGCCCCGACAGGCCCATCAGCGTCTCGGGCCGGCCGCCGAAGCTTCGCGCGAACCGCATCAGCTCGGCGAAGGCGCGGGCGATCAGGGCGGCGCGCGCGCTCTCGCCGAGGCCGCGCCCGGCGACGATGCCCGATGCGATCGCGAGCACGTTCTTGCCGGCGCCGCCGATCTCGACGCCGCGGACGTCGTCGGTGTGGTAGAGCCGCAAGGCCGGGCCGGACAGCAGGCGCGCGAGGCGCGCCGCGAGGTCCGCATCCGCGGCCGCCAAAGTGACCGCCGTCGGCAGGTTGCGCGCGACGTCCACCGCGAAGCTCGGGCCGGACAGCACCGCCACGGGCGTACCCGCCGGCAGCACCTCGGCCGCCACCGCGCTCATGAAGGCGCCGGTCGTCCGCTCGATGCCCTTCGAGCACAGGACCACCGGCGTGCCCGGCGCGAAGGCGGGCGCGAGCTGCCCGAGCACCGCGCGGGAAGTCTGCGCCGGCGTGACCAGCAGCACCGCCTCGGCGGCGGCGAGGTCGTCGGCCTCGGCCGTCGCCCGGATGCGCGGATGCAGCTTCACGCCCGGCAGGTAGCGCGGGTTCTCGCGCTCGGATTCGAGGGTGGCGGCGGATCGGGCGTCGCGCAGCCACAGGGTGACCGGGCGCCCGGCCGCGGCGGCGGCGTTCGCCAGGGCCGTGCCC
>NZ_VRVH01000590.1:0-1119 GCF_008040095.1 Methylobacterium sp. WL6
GTGCAGCTGTCGGACGGTGCGCTGCCGTCGCCGGCCTCCTGGCGCGCCGGGCGCCGACCCGTCCCGGCCCTGCGTCAGGACCTCGAAGGCCTCGGCGAGACCCTGTTCGCCTTCATGCGCGACGAGAGCTCGGCGGTGCTGACCCATCTCAGCGCGCTGAAGGACGCGCGCTCGCCGGCCGACGCGATCCGCCTGCAGGTCAACGAGATGCAGCGCGTCGCCGACGCCTCGCTCACCTGCTGGAGCGAGCTCGCCCGCCGCGCGACGCGGATCGTCGGCCACCGCTGAGGCTGCCGCGCCGCCGTCCGCTCGCCAACGCGCGGATCCCGGCAAATCCGACGCGTCGTCGCGCCGAAGGCGAGCCCGGGAGCCAGGACCGCCGGTCGCGCCCCGATCGGTCTCGTCGGGGGGGCCGGATCCCGGGTTCTGTTGCACAGCCCCGGGATGACGGAAAGGAGCCGGTTCGGTTGGCGCGCGGCATCCGTGCACCAGACCGCCGGCGGCGGAACGTCCCTGTCGCCTCCCGGTCACAGCCGCTGCCGGAATGGAGCTTGGCCGGAAACCTCCGGTTAACCATGTCGCTCCTATGCCGTATCGGAGGCTCGGGAGGCCGACCGATGCTGCGATCCGCGCGCCTGATCCGTTCCGCGATCCTGACGGCCGCCGTCGCGCTCGTCGCGATGCCCGCCTGCGCGCAGAACGGCGACCGGGCTCCGCCCGCGGTGGCGATCGCGGCCGACCTCGCCGCCTCGCCCGCGGGCACCAAGCTCACCCTCACCCTGTCGAAGCCGGTCGATGCCCGCGCCTTCGTGATGGAGCGCCCGGACCGGGCGGTGATCGACCTCGCCGAGGTCAACTTCCAGCTCGCGCCCGAGACCGGCCGCCGCCGCGAGGGCCTGGTGCAGTCGTTCCGCTACGGGCTGTTCGCGCCGGGGCGCTCGCGCATCGTCGTCGATCTCGCCGGCCCCGCCACCGTGGGGCGGATCGAGACCGCGACGCGCCCGCGCGATGGCGCCGTGATCCTCACCGTGCCGTTCCAGCGCGCCGACCGCGAGAGCTTCCGCAAGGCGGCCACCGCCGGCGACCTCGCCCCCGCGGCCGGCAAGGCCGTGGCGCCGG
>NZ_VRVH01000591.1:0-1102 GCF_008040095.1 Methylobacterium sp. WL6
GCGCGTGGCCAAGCCCGGCGCGCCGGCGCTCGTCGCCGACATCGTCGCCCCGGACGACGCCCTCCTCGACACCCATCTCCAGGCGGTCGAACTGCTGCGCGATCCCTCGCACGTGCGCGACTATTCGGTGCCCGAGTGGCTGGCGATGCTCGCCGAGGCGGGATTCACCGTCGACAGGATCACCCACGGCCGCCTGCGCATGGACTTCGCCACCTGGATCGCCCGGATGCGCACGCCCGAGCCGCTGGTCACCGCGATCCGCGCCCTCCAGGCCACCGCCCCCGACGAGGTCGCCCACCATTTCGGCCTCGCGCCGGACGGAAGCTTCTGGCTCGACACGGTGCTGATCGAGGCGGTGGCGGCCTAGGTGCGTCGCAGGCGCCGGGCTGGGCCAACCCGTCATTCCGGGGCGACGCTGGCGAGCCCGGAATCCAGAACCGCCGTGCGCGCGAACCGCGGCACCACCTGCGGCACTGGTTTCCGGGCTCTGCTTCGCAGCCCTGGAATGAGCGCGCCCGATGTCATGACCATCGCGGTGCCCGACCAGCGCGTCCCTCCCTCCCCTCTTTTGCGGGGAAGGGAGAAGCGGCCGCGCCTCACCCCCAAAGGTCCCGCTCCGGCGGATGGATCGTGCTGCCCTCGAACAGCAGGCCCGGCGTGCGGTCGCGGGCGAGGAGCAGCGGGCCGTCGAGGTCGATCGTGTCGGCGTGGTGGGCGAGCAGCATCGCCGGGGCCATGGCGAGCGAGGTGCCGACCATGCAGCCGATCATCAGCGAGAGGCCGCGGGCGCGGGCCTCGTGGGCGAGCATGATCGCCTCGGTGAGGCCGCCGGTCTTGTCGAGCTTGATGTTGATCGCGTCGTAGCGGCCGGCCAGATGATCGAGCCCGGCGCGGTCGTGCAGGCTCTCGTCGGCGCAGATCGGGATCGGGCGCTCGATCCGGCTCAGAAGCCCGTCGTCGTCGGCCGGCAGCGGCTGCTCGATCAGCGTCACGCCGGCGGCGAGGCAGGCCGCGAGGTTGGCCTCGAGCGTCTCCGGCCCCCACGCCTCGTTGGCGTCGACGATGAGCCGGCTGTCGGGCGCGCCGCGGCGCACCGCGGCGA
>NZ_VRVH01000592.1:0-1097 GCF_008040095.1 Methylobacterium sp. WL6
GCGCTGGCCGCCGCCTCGGTCGCGGACGCCGCCGTCCTGGCGGCCTGACCGGGGCGTCCGCGCCGCGCTCACGCCAGCCAGGTTCGCAGGCGCCGCACCGCTTCCCGGCACTCGGCCTCCGAGCCGGCGAAGGAGAACCGGACGTGGTGGTGGCCGGCCTCCCGGTCGAAGTCGAGGCCGGGGGTGGCCGCCACGCCGGCCTCGTCGAGCATCCGCCGGCAGAAGGCGGAGGCGTCGTTGGTGAGGTGGGCCACGTCCGCGTAGAGGTAGAACGCGCCGTCGACCGGATGCGTCCGCCCGAGGCCGAGGCCCGGGAACGCGTCGAGCAGGATCGCGCGGTTGCGGGCGTAGCCGTCGCGCACCGCGTCGAGTTCCTCGGTGGCGTCGAAGGCGGCGAGCGCGGCGACCTGCGAGAGGGTGGGCGCCGAGATGTAGAGGTGCTGCGCCAGCCGCTCGATCGGGCGCACGAGGGCGTCGGGCACCACCATCCAGCCGACGCGCCAGCCGGTCATGCAGTGGTACTTCGAGAACGAGTTGATCACGATCGCGTCCGGGTCGAACCGCAGGGCGGTCGTCGTCGGCACGCCGTAGCCGAGCCCGTGGTAGATCTCGTCGGAGACGAAGGGCAGGCCGAGCGCCCGCGCCGCTGCGCACAGCTCCGCCAGCGCCGCCTCGCCGATCACCGTGCCGGAGGGGTTGGCCGGGCTCATCACCAGAACGCCCGAGAGGGCGTGCGCGGCATGGGTCTCCCGCAGCAGCGCGGCGGTGGGGGCGTAGCGGTCGGCCGCGCGGAGCCGCATCGGCACCGGCACCAGGTCGAGGGCCGCGAGGATGTTGTGATAGGCCGGGTAGCCCGGCTGGGGCACGCCGACGCGGGCGCCGGCGTCGAACAGGCTCAGGAACGCCAGGATGAAGCCGGCCGACGAGCCGGTGGTGACCACGACCCGCTCCGGCGCCACCGCGACGCCGTAACGCTCGCGGTAGTCCCGCGCGATGCGCGCGCGCAGCTCCGGCATCCCCAGGGCCTCGGTGTAGGGCACGCGGCCGCCCTCGAGCGCGCGTTGCGCGGCGGCGATCACCGCCCGCGGCGCCGGCGC
>NZ_VRVH01000593.1:0-1097 GCF_008040095.1 Methylobacterium sp. WL6
TCACCGTCGAGGGCGCGGACCTGCGCGCCACCGTCGACCTGCCGCTCGAGGATGCGGTGCTCGGCGGCGCGATCCGCGTGCCGACCCTGACCGGCGCGGAACGCCTCGCCGAACAGG
Organism: Methylobacterium sp. WL6; assembly: GCF_008040095.1. Lineage (NCBI taxonomy): Bacteria > Pseudomonadati > Pseudomonadota > Alphaproteobacteria > Hyphomicrobiales > Methylobacteriaceae > Methylobacterium > Methylobacterium sp. WL6. The sequence goes on from NZ_VRVH01000593.1 coordinate 118, forward strand.
TGCGAGAAGATGTCCTCCCCGACGCCCCCCGCCGGGCCGCCGCGGCCGCGGGCCGCGTTGTTGAAGTCGAACCCGCCGGCGCGGCCGCCGCCGAAGCCCTCGAACCCGGTCGCGCGCGGCTTGCCGTCGGCGTCGATCTCGCCACGGTCGAACTGGCGGCGCTTCTCCGGCTCGCCGAGGATCTCGTAGGCGGCGTTCGCCTCGGCGAAGCGATCCTTCGCCTTCGCGTCCTTGTTGGTGTCCGGATGGTAGGTCTTGGCGAGCTTGCGGTAGGCCTTCTTGATCTCGGCCTCGCCGGCGCCCTTGGGGACGCCCAGCACCTCGTAGGGATTGCGCATCGGTCTCTTGAACTTCGTGGTTTCGCGCCAGCTGTGGAGCAGCGGCCATCCAGGCCGCATGTGGGCGGCCTGTTGCTGTCGCGCAACGTAGGGGCGACGAGACTCGGCGCAAGCGCGGCCGGCGTCAACCCGAACGCGTCACGCGGCCGAGCCGCCTCGCATCGTTCGCGCTCAGCTCGTCTTGCCCGATCCGGCCTTGCCGGTGCGGATGCGCTTGAGTTCCCACTCGCCGCCGGACGGCTTGCAACCGGTGCCGCGCACGAAGCGGTTGTTCCCGGGAGCGATCACGCTGGCGAGGAAATCGCGGCAGATCAGGTCGTGGGCGACGTAGGGCAGCCCGGTCGGGTTGATCGTGCCGCGCAGGCTGGTCTCGGGGTTGTCCCACTTCACCGGCTTGCCGTTGCCCTGCGGGTCGAGAGCGACCGAGAGCGCGGCGTAGGCGCGGCGCCAATCCTCGTCGCCCAGGTCCGAGCCGAAGCTCGTCGGGCGCCGGCTGATGCTGCCGGTGACGATCGGCTCGTCGGCGACGGTCTCCGCCCTGGCCTCGGGATTGGCATCCGCCCGGAAGATCAGGAGCGGCTGGCTGCAGCCGCAGAGCATCGACGCGAGACCCGCGGCCAGTGCCACCGGCGCGAGCCGCCC
>NZ_VRVH01000594.1:0-1095 GCF_008040095.1 Methylobacterium sp. WL6
GAGCCGCCCGCCGAGGCCGGCCCGGCCTTTCTGCGCGTGCCCGCCGACGCGGTCGAGGCGCTGACCCGGGCGAGCCACGAGCTCGCGAGCACGCTCGGCGTCGGATCCGCGATCTCCGACGGGCTCGCCCGGCTCGCGCGCCTGTCCGAAGACCTGCGGCGGCAGGCCGAGGCGTCGTTCGCGCGCGGTGCGGTGTCCAACCTCGCTCGGCTCCTGCGGCAGGAGGCCGGACGCGATGCCGGGTCGGACAGGGACGAAGCGGTCGGCCTCGCGGTGGAGGCCGTCCGCACCGAGATGCGCGGCGTCGAGGCGAGCCTCGCCGGCCTGGCACGGGAGGCGGCCGACCTGTCGCGCCGTCAGGTCGCGGCGGCCGGTGCCGTCGAGGGGGCGGCGGCCCGCGTCGGCCTTCAGGCCGAGCGCCTCGCCCTGGTGCCGGCCGAGACCGTGTTCGGAAGCTTCCCGCGCTCGCTCCGCGAGACCGCGCGCGAGCAGGGCCGCGAGATCGATCTCACCGTCCGCGGCCTCGACCTGCCGGTCGACCGCGCGATGCTGCAGGCGCTGAAGGACCCGGTGCTGCACGCCCTGCGCAACGCGCTCAGCCACGGCGCGGAACCGCTCGACATCCGCCGGGCGGCGGGAAAGCCCGACGCGGCGGCGATCCTGTTCGAGGTTGCGATCCGCGGCGGCCGCCTCGTCGTGTCGGTGGCGGACGATGGCCCCGGCCCCGACCTCGCGGCGATCGAGGCGACGGCCCTGCGCCGCTTGCTGCTCCGCCCGGGGGATCCGACCGATCCGCAGGCCCTGCTCGCTCTGGTCTTCGAGCCGGGCTTCTCGACCGCCGCGGCGGTCGACGCCCTGTCCGGGCGCGGCTTCGGCCTCTCGGTGGTCGCCGACGCCGCCCGCGCGCTCCAGGGCAGCGTCCGGCTGGAGCCGCGCGAGCCCTGGGGCAGCATCCTCACCATCTCGGCGCCGCTCTCGGCGGCACGACGCGCGATGCTCCTCGTCGAGGCGGGTGGAGCGACCTACGCGCTGCCCGGCGCCGCGGTCGAGCGCCTGCTGCGCCTCGATCGGGCCGGCCTGCCGCAGGCGATGGGC
>NZ_VRVH01000595.1:0-1085 GCF_008040095.1 Methylobacterium sp. WL6
GTGCGCCACATCGTCGGCGCCGGTGGCGAAGTCCGGCTGGCCCTCCGCCGGCGAGGCGGGCGAGTCCGCCGGCGGCTCGGGGGCTTCGGTCGCGCCCTTGCGCCCGAACAGGCGGCCGAACCAGCCCGGCTTCTCGTCTTGGCTCATGTCGTCCTTGCTCCCGCGCCCCGGCACCGTTAGCCGGGAGGCATGTCGTCGCCCGCCGCTATCCACCCTGACATAGGCGCGCGCCTGCTCTACCGCGATGCCCTGGTCCTCGTCATCGACAAGCCTGCGGGTTTGCCGGTGCATCCGGGGCCGAAGGGCGGCGAGACCCTGACCGACCACCTCGACGGGCTGCGCTTCGGCCTGCCGCGGCGCCCGGAGGCCGCGCACCGGCTCGACCGCGACACCTCCGGCTGCCTCGCGCTCGGGCGCCACGCGCAGGCGCTCGCCCGCCTGAACAAGCTGTTCGCCGACGGGCGGGCCCGGAAGGCGTACTGGGCCCTGGTCGAGGGCGGCCCGACGGAGGAGACCGGAAGCGTCGACCTGCCGCTCGCCCGGCGCTCGAGCGATCCGCGCTCGTGGTGGATGAAGGCGGATCCCGCCGGCGATCCGTCGCTGACGCATTGGCGCGTGCTCGGCCGGTCCGGGAGCCAGGCCTGGCTCGAGCTCGTGCCGGTCACCGGCCGCACCCATCAGCTTCGCGTCCACTGCGCCGCATCGGGGTTTCCGATCGTCGGGGACCCGATCTACGGCACCGCGCCGCGCCACGGCGGACCCGGCCTGCAGCTCCATGCCCGGCAGCTCGCCCTGCCGCTCTACCCGAAGAAGCCGCCGGTCGTCGCCGAGGCGCCGGCGCCGGAGCACATGCGGAGCGGGCTCCTCGCCTGCGGCTGGACCGCCTGAGCGGGCGGGGTGCGCAGCCGACGGCCTGCGATCAGGCGGCGAGCAGCGCGCGGCCGTCGTGGCCCAGGATCGCCACCGTCCGGATCGTGCCCGGCTCCGCCGTGAGCCGCACCGGCGTGAAGCCTTCCGTGCGGCCGATGCCGCCGCGCTCGGCCAGCACCCGGTGCGAGCGCGGCGGCATCGGCCGCACGGAAGGC
>NZ_VRVH01000596.1:0-1063 GCF_008040095.1 Methylobacterium sp. WL6
AGTTAGTGCACGGTGGGCCGCTCCGCCACGGGTAGCTTGGCCGGCGGAGCTGGTCTGGCAAGCGCAGCCGGCCAAGCGGAGAAGGCTGGCATGAACACCTCCGGGGCCGGCGGTCGGTATCCCAGAGAGGCATGCGGGCGCACGCCGTTGTAGTGACGTCGCCAGCTTTCGATGACGACCTGCGCTTCCCTGAGTGTGTAGAAGATCTCGCCGTTCAGGAGTTCGTCGCGAAGCCGCGCGTTGAAGCTTTCGACGTAGCCGTTCTCCCACGGTGAGCCTGGCGTGATGTAGGCCGTCTTTGCTCCGACGCCGGTGATCCAAGCTTGGAGGGCCTTCGCAACGAACTCCGGGCCGTTATCCGAACGGATATGGCCAGGTACGCCACGCACGATGAACAGATCCGAGAGCACGTCGATGACGTCGGTTGCCTTCAGCTTACGGGCGACCCGGATCGCCAGGCATTCGTGCGTGAACTCGTCGACCACGTTGAGCATCCGGATCTTGCGCCCGTCATGCGTGCGCGCCTCGACAAAGTCATACGACCACACGTGATTGCGGTGTTCCGGGCGAAGACGGACGCAGGAGCCGTCGTTGTCCCAGATCCGCCCTCGCTTGGGCTGTTTGGCTGGGACCTTCAGCCCCTCACGTCGCCAAATGCGCTCGACACGCTTGTCGTTGACGAACCATCCGGCCGCCTTCAGCAACGCACTGATCTTGCGGTAGCCGTAGCGCCCGTACTTCTCGGCCAACGCCACGAGATCGGCTGTCAGCGCCTCTTCATCATCGCGGCCCCGCGGCACCTTGCGCTGTGTCGAGCAATGCTGTCCGAGCGCCCGACAGGCACGGCGCTCGGAGATGTTCATCGTCAGCTGGATGTGCTCGACACAGGCGCGTCGGCGCGCGGGGCTCAGAAGTTTCCCCGGGACGCCTCCTGCAGGATCAGCTTGTCGAGGGTGAGATCGGCGATGGCCTTTCGAAGCCGAGAATTCTCGGTCTCAAGACTCTTCATCCGTCGAACTTGATCCGACTTCAGGCCGCCAAACTCACGCCGCCACCGGTAGTA
>NZ_VRVH01000597.1:0-1063 GCF_008040095.1 Methylobacterium sp. WL6
TCCCTCTCCCGGCCCGCGGTGCGATGGGCGAGGGGATGCGCGGCCGTCGTCTCGGCGGCCCGGCCCGGACGCGCCCGCGTCACCGCGGCGTCGGGCGCCAGTCAGGCGGGGCCATCTCGAAGCCGGCGAAGTCGAAGGCGGGGGAGACCGTGCAGCCGACGAGCGTCCAGGCACCGAGGCTGGTCGCCGTCTGCCAATGGCCCTCGGGGACCACCAGCTGCGGCCGCTGCCCGCGCGCCAGGTCCGGGCCGAGATGGTGGGCGGCGGCGTCGTGGCCGTTCGGGCTCACGGTCAGCACCAGCGGCGCGCCGGCGTGCCAGTGCCAGATCTCGGCGGCGTCGACGCGGTGCCAGGCCGAGACCTCGCCGACGTCGAGCAGGTAGTAGATCGCGCGGCCGACCGAGCGGCCCGCGACCAGGCGCGGATCGCGGAAGGTCTCGCGGTAATGCCCGCCCTCCGGGTGGGGCCGAAGCCCGAGCGCCGCGATCACCCCGGCCGCCGTCATCTCCGCCATGGTTCCTCGCATCGTTCGATCAGGCTCGGTCCGGGGACCGTGGTGGCACATTCAGCTCGCGCTTGCCTCGGCCGAAAAGGCTGTCGCACCCGCGCCTCGTGCCGGCGAGGCGCGGATCCCCTCTCCCGTTCGGGAGAGGGACAGGTCTTTCCGGCGAGGTCGCACCCCTCACCCCAACCCTCTCCCGGACGGGAGAGGGGGCCGTCCCGCACCGCGAACGAGCCATCCGGGGCCGTCCTGCGGAGATGCGCGCACGACAACCCGCGTCAGGCGCGGGCAGAACGCGGCGAGCCTCCGCCAGAACCCCGCGCCTACTCGGCGATGGCGCCCTGCGGGACGTGGAAGCCGGGCGGGGCCTTCGGGGCCGCATCCTTGCGCGGCGCGGGTTTCGCCGGCCTCCGCGCGGCCGCTTTCGCCGGTTCCTGGCCGGCGCCGCTCGGGTCGGGCGCGCCGTCCGCCGGCCCGGCCTCGAGAGCGTTGCCCTGCGCGTTCCCCTTGGCGTTCCCCTTGGCGTTGCCCTTGGCGTTCCCCCTGCCCGCCCCCTTGCTC
>NZ_VRVH01000598.1:0-1020 GCF_008040095.1 Methylobacterium sp. WL6
CTCGTGGTCTCCGGCTGGTCGGCCGGCGGGCACCTCGCCGCGCAGGTCGCCAACGGGGCCGATGCCGGGCTCGCGATCAGCGGCCTCTTCGACCTCGCGCCGATCGCCGGCACGAATCTCAACGACGCCTTGAGCCTGAGCGCAGAAGAGATCGCGGCGCTCTCGCCGATCCGCCACCTGAGCCCGGGCGCGCCGCCCGTCGCGGTGCTGTACGGCGCCGACGAGCTGCCCGAGCTCCGGCGCCAGTCGGACGCCTACCACGCCGCCCGCCGCGCCCTGGGGCTGGACGGGCCGCTGATCCCGGTGACGGGCGCGAACCACTTCACCGTGCTCGACGCGCTGATCGACCCCGAGGGCGCGATCGCCCGGACGGCGGCGCGGCTGGCCGGATTGTAGCGCCGACGCTCCCACCCCCCTCGTCCTGAGGTGCCGCAGCCGAGCGGAGGCCTCGAAGGAGCCCGCCTTCGAGGCCCGCCGGGGCGGGCGCCTCGGGACGCGGGGCGGGATGGGATCGCTTTCGAGAAGCACCACCGCGAGACGCCATGCCCCCGTTCCCGACGATTCCCGCCCTGCACGCGGCCTACGCCGCCGGCGACGACCCGCGCGCGATCCTGGCGGAGGTCTACCGCCGCATCGCGGCCGCCGACGATCCCGGCATCTTCCTGAGCCTGGTGCCGGAGGCGGAGGCCGCGGCGGCGCTCGCCGCGCTCGGCCCGTTCGACCCGGTGGGCAGGCCGCTCTGGGGCATCCCGTTCGCGGTGAAGGACAACGTCGACGTCGCCGGGATGGCGACGACGGCGGCGTGCCCGGGCTTCGCCTACACCGCGACCGAGACCGCCCACGCGGTCGAAAAGCTCCTGGCGGCGGGCGCGATCCTCGTCGGCAAGACCAATCTCGACCAGTTCGCCACCGGGCTGGTCGGCGTGCGCACGCCCTACCCGGTGCCGCGCAACGCCCTCGACCCGGCCTACGTGCCGGGCGGCTCCAGCAGCGGCTCGGCGGTGGCGGTCGCCCGCGGCC
>NZ_VRVH01000599.1:0-1011 GCF_008040095.1 Methylobacterium sp. WL6
ATGCTCCCCCTCGCCCTGACTCTCGGAGACCCCGCCGGGATCGGACCGGAACTAGCGCTGGCGGCCTGGCTCGCCAGCACGCCGCGCGATCCGCTCCCCGCCTTCTTCCTCGTCGCCGACCCGGCCTTCGTCGAGCGGACCGCCAACCGGCTCGGCCTGCCCGTGCCGGTGGCCGAGATCGACCCCGAGACGGCGGCCGAGGTGTTTCCCCGCGCGCTCCCCGTGGTGGCGCTGCCGAGCGGCAGCGAGACCGAAGCCGAGCCGGGCGTCCCGGATTCGGTCACGGCCGGGGCGACGATCGAGTCGATCACCGCCGCCGTCGGATTCGTCCGCGCGGGCCGGGCCAGCGCGGTGGTGACCAACCCGATCGCCAAGTTCGTGCTGACGCGGGCGGGCTTCGCCCATCCCGGCCACACCGAGTTCCTGGCGGCGCTCGCGGTCGCGCCCGGCCGCACCCCGCCGCGCCCGGTGATGATGATCTGGAGCGAGACGCTGGCGGTCGTGCCGGTGACGATCCACGTGCCGTTGCGCGACGTGCCGGAGCTGCTGGCGCAGGATCTCGTGGTCGAGACCGCCCGCATCGTCGCCCGGGATCTCGCCGAGCGCTTCGGGCTCGAAGCGCCGCGTCTGGTGCTGGCCGGCCTCAACCCGCATGCGGGCGAATCCGGCACGATCGGCCACGAGGACCGCGACGTGCTGGCACCGGCGGTGGCGCGGTTGCGTGCCGAGGGCATCGACATCCGCGGGCCGCTGCCGGCCGACACCCTGTTCCACGCGCGGGCGCGGCAGACCTACGACGTGGCGCTCTGCCCGACCCACGACCAGGCGCTGATCCCGGTGAAGACCATCGCCTTCGACGACGGCGTCAACGTCACCCTCGGGCTGCCCTTCGTGCGCACCTCGCCGGACCACGGCACCGCCTTCGACATCGCCGGCAAGGGCCTCGCCCGCCCCGACAGCCTGATCGCCGCGATCCGTCTGGCCGACCGCCTCGCCCGCACCGCCGCGGCG
>NZ_VRVH01000059.1:0-22252 GCF_008040095.1 Methylobacterium sp. WL6
GCGCTCGCCCGCGACGGCGTGCCCACGGCCCTGGTCGGACGCCATGCGCCCGTGGCCGACGGGCGCACCGTCGCCCTGCTCGACGGGTCCGTGCGCTTCCTCGCGGCGCTGAAGGCCTGGGGCGGCATCGCCCCGCAGGCCGGCCCGCTGGCGACGCTGCAGATCATCGACGACACCGGCAGCCTGTTCCGCCCCCCGCCCGCGCGCTTCCAGGCCGGCGAGATCGGGCTGGAAGCGTTCGGCTGGAACGTCGAGAGCCGGCTCCTGGTCGAGTCCCTGCGCCGGCAGGCACGCACCACCGAGAACCTCACGCTGTTCGAGAGCGATGCCGCGGAAGCCGTTCCGGGCGAAGAGGTTTCCGAGGTTCGGCTCGTCGATGGCGGCCGCGTCTCGGCGCAGCTCGTCGTCGCCGCGGACGGGGGGCGGTCGCCGTTGCGGAGCGCGAGCGGCATCCGGGTGCGGGACTGGTCCTACCCGCAATCCGCGATCACCACGATCCTCGCGCACGACCGCCCGCACGGCGACGTCTCGACCGAGTTCCACACCCGCGGAGGCCCCTTCACCCTGGTGCCGCTGCCGGGGAACCGCTCGAGCCTGGTCTGGGTCGCGGCCGAGGGCGTCGCGCGCCGGCTCGCCGCGCTCGACGACGCGGCGCTGGCCGAGGCGGTCACGCGCCAGGCGCAGGGCATGCTCGGGACGATGCGGATCGACGGCCCCCGCGGCCTAGTGCCGATGCGTGGCCTCTCCGTGGCGACCCCGACCGCCCACCGCCTCGCCCTGATCGGCGAGGCCGCCCACGTCTTCCCGCCGATCGGCGCGCAAGGCCTGAACCTCGGATTGCGGGATGCCGCCGCCCTTCGGGACGCGGTGCTCGGTGCCACCCGCGAGCGCCGCGATCCGGGCTCCCGCGCGGCGTTGTCCGGCTTCGCCCGCGCCCGCCGGCTCGACGCGGCGCTGCGATCCACGGCGGTCGACACGCTCAACCGGAGCCTGCTCGCCGACCTCGTGCCCGTCGACGCGCTGCGCGGCTTCGGCCTGCTGGCGATGAGCGCGATCGGGCCCTTGCGCCGCGCCGTGATGCGCGAGGGCGTCCTGCCGCGGCTCGGCGCACCCGAGCAGATGCGGGCCGCGCGCTGAACGGAAAAACTCCTTTTTACGTGTTGGTTGTCCCTGTCGGCTCGCGTTGGACATCAAGCGTTTCGGCGCGAAAATCGGGTGCGCGTCCCTCCGGCGATCCGCCCCTGCGACACCGGCATGCGGAGCACCGACCCGAGCCGCTCCGTGCCGGACCTATCGGCGCAAGAGCCGACGGGTCCGCATCGGGAAAAAACGATCGAAAATCGTTGATTACGAGTGGGTTGCCTCGAAAAGCTCATCCTCTGCATTCGTCCGGTCGGACCATGGCGGCCCGGGTCGGAGCGCCGCATCGTCGGATCGCCGCCTCCTGACACCCTGCCTTCCGGTCTATACATCCCGTCTCGCGGGCTTCACGTCCCGCCCCCGGGCATCGCCTGCCCGCCCGATTCGACGACGAACAGACACCCGATGGCCAAGCCCGCATCCAAGACGTCCGCATCCAAGACGCCCGCGCCCCCGGTCCCCACGCCGAAGGTTCAGACGGCGCGCTTCGCGCTTCCCAAGTCCGGGCCGCTGGCGCGGATCCGCGACGCATTCGCGCGCGGCGAGAGCCCGACGCTGGCCGGCGTCCCGGACGGGTTCGACGCCCTGGTGGTGGCCGACCTCGCGCGCGCCCTGAGCGCCGGCTTCGAGGGGCCGGCGGTGCTGGTCCACGTCGCCCGCGATTCCGGGCGCTCGGCGGCCTTCGTCAACGCCCTGAAGTTCGTCGCGCCCGAGATCGAGGCGATGAGCGTGCCGGCCTGGGATTGCCAGCCCTACGACCGGGTGTCGCCCAACGGCGCCACCGCGGCGCAGCGCATGACCGCGTTCTCGCGGCTGACGCGCACGCGCTCCTCGGAGGCCGCGCCCCGCATCGTCTGCACCACGGTCAACGCCCTGATCCAGCGCGTTCCGCCGATGAAGCGCATCGCCGTCGAGACCTTCTCCGTCGCCATCGGCAACGTCGTCTCGATGGACAAGGTCGTGGCCTGGGTCGAGGCCAACGGCTTCCTGCGCACCGGGACGGTGCGCGACACCGGCGAGTACGCCGTGCGCGGCGGCATCCTCGACCTGTCGCCGCCGGGGCTCCCGAACCCGATCCGCCTCGACTTCTTCGGCGACACGCTGGAATCGATCCGCGCCTTCGATCCGGAGACGCAGCGCACCGTCGGCCAGCTCCGCTCCCTCGATCTCGTGCCGATGAGCGAGGTCCAGCTCACCACCGAGACCATCCGGCGCTTCCGCCAGGGCTACGTCGCCAATTTCGGGGCCGCGACCCGCGACGACCGCCTCTACGAGACCGTGAGCGAGGGCCGGCGCTATGCCGGCCTCGAGCACTGGATGCCGCTGTTCTACGAATCCCTCGACACCCTGTTCGACTACGTCGCCGGGGTGCCGATGGTGTTCGAGCCGCAGATCGAGGATGCGGCCGCCGAGCGGCTGGCCCTGATCCAGGACTACTTCCAGGCTCGCGAAGGCGCGCGCAAGACCCCGCAATCGGGCGTCGCGCCCTACAAGCCGCTGCCGCCGCGCGCCCTCTACCTGACCCAGAACGAGCTGCGCGACCGGATCGCGGCCTGCTCCGTCGCCCGGCTGACCCCGTTCGCGGTGCCCGAGGGCGGAGCCGGCGGCCCGGCCATCGATTGCGGCGCCGAGCCCGGCCGCACCTTCGCCGCCGAGCGCGCAAGCGAGGCGGCGAGCGTCTTCGACGCGGCGGTGGCGCATGTGAAGGACCTTCAGGGATCCGGTCATCACGTGATCCTCGGATCCTGGTCCGAGGGCTCGCGCGACCGGCTCTGCGGCGTGCTCGCCGACCACGGCCTCAGGAAGCCGATGGCGATCTCGCGCCTGTCGGACGTCTACGCGCTGAAGCGCGGCACCGACGTCGCCGTCGCGGTCTGGGGCCTCGAATCGGGCTTCACCGCCGGCCAGCTCGCCGTGATCTCGGAAGGCGACATCCTCGGCGACCGGCTGGTGCGCCAGAAGCGGAAGTCCAAGCGCCCGCAGGACGTCATCCTGGAGGTGCAGGCGCTTCAGCCCGGCGACCTCGTCGTGCACGCCGACCACGGCATCGGCCGGTTCGTCGGCCTGAAGACGGTGACGGCGGCCGGCGCCCCGCACGATTGCCTGGAGCTGCAATACGCCACCGGCCTGCTGCTGCTGCCGGTGGAGAACATCGAGCTCCTGACCCGCTACGGCTCCGAGGATTCCGAGGTGGCGCTGGACCGCCTCGGCGGCGCCGGCTGGCAGGCCCGCAAGGCGCGGATGAAGAAGCGCATCCTCGAGATGGCCGGCGAGCTCATCAAGGTCGCCGCCCAGCGCTTCGTGCGGCAGGCGCCGCGGCTGGTGCCGCCCGAGGGCCTCTACGGCGAGTTCGCCGCCCGCTTCGCCTTCGAGGAGACCGAGGACCAGGCCAACGCGATCGAGGCGGTGCTCTCGGACCTCAACGAGGGCCGCCCGATGGACCGGCTCGTCTGCGGCGACGTCGGCTTCGGCAAGACCGAGGTGGCGCTCCGCGCCGCCTTCGCCGCCGCGATCTCCGGGCGGCAGGTGGCGGTGGTGGTGCCGACCACCCTGCTCGCGCGCCAGCACTTCCGCACCTTCGCCGAGCGCTTCAAGGGCCTGCCGATCCAGGTGGCGCAGCTGTCGCGCTTCGTCGGCGCGGCCGAGATGAAGCAGACCCGCGCCGGGCTCGCCGACGGCACCGTCGACATCGTGGTCGGCACCCATGCGGTGCTGGCCAAGACCATCGCCTTCAAGGACCTCGGCCTGATCATCGTCGACGAGGAGCAGCATTTCGGCGTCAGCCACAAGGAGCGCCTGAAGGCGCTGCAGGCCGACGTGCACGTGCTGACGCTCTCGGCCACCCCGATCCCGCGGACGCTGCAGCTGGCGATGACGGGCGTGCGCGACCTCTCGATCATCGCGACCCCCCCGGTGGACCGCCTGGCGGTGCGCACCTTCGTGACGCCGTTCGATCCGCTGACCATCCGCGAGGCGCTGCTGCGCGAGCGCTACCGCGGCGGCCAGTCGTTCTACGTGGTGCCGCGGATCGAGGATCTGGCCGAGGTGAAGCGCTTCCTCGACACCGAGATGCCCGAGACCACGGTGGCGGTCGCCCACGGGCAGATGGCGGCGGGCCAGCTCGAGGACGTGATGACCGCGTTCTACGAGGGCAAGTACGACGTGCTGCTCTCGACCACGATCGTCGAATCCGGTCTCGACATCCCCACCGCCAACACGCTGATCGTCCACCGGGCCGACATGTTCGGCCTGGCCCAGCTCTACCAGCTCCGCGGCCGCGTCGGCCGCTCCAAGGCCCGCGCCTACGCCCTGTTCACGACGCCGGCCAACCGCACCCTGAGCGCCCAGGCCGAGCAGCGCCTCACCGTGCTGCAGACGCTCGACACGCTCGGCGCCGGCTTCCAGCTGGCCTCCCACGACCTCGACATCCGCGGCGCCGGCAACCTGCTCGGCGACGCGCAGTCCGGCCACATCAAGGAGGTCGGCTACGAGCTCTACCAGCAGATGCTGGAGGACGCGGTCACCGCGCTCAAGGCGGGCTACGAGGAGCCGGTGGAGGAGGCGTGGTCGCCGACCATCGCGCTCGGCGCCCCGGTCACCATCCCCGAGACCTATGTCGAGGATCTCGGCGTGCGGCTCGCCCTCTACCGCCGGCTCTCGACCCTGGAGAACGACGCCGAGATGGAGGGGTTCGGCGCCGAGCTGATCGACCGCTTCGGGCCGCTGCCGCCGGAGGTGGAGCAGCTGCTCAAGATCGTGACGATCAAGATCCTGTGCCTGGCCGCCAACATCGCCAAGGTCGAGGCCGGGCCGAAGGGCGTCGTGGTCCACTTCCGCGACAAGTCGTTCGCGAACCCGCAGGGGCTGGTCGCCTACGTCGCCGAGCAGGCCTCGTTCGCGAAGGTCCGGCCCGACATGAGCGTGGTCTTCATCCGCGAGCTCGACTCGATCCCGGCCCGGCTCAAGACCGCGACGCAGGTGGTGCGGGCGCTGGCAGGGATCGCCGAGCGCGGGGGGAAGAAGAAGGCGGCGTAAGCGCCGCTCAGCGCGTCGCCAGGGCCTGCGAGGCGTCCGGTCGCGATGCGTCCAGGCGCGGCGTCGCCGGCTGCGGGGCCTTCGGATGCAGCGCGCCGAGCGAGCCGGTCGGCAGGTTCGACGAGCCTTCGGCCAGCGCCTCCGGTCCGCCGAAGGCCGTGCCCTCCTGGCCGAGCTTCTCCGCGTGGGCGAACAGCGCCTTCATGTAGCGCTGGTCGAACGGGGCCGGCGAGGTGTCGGTGAAGCGGTCGTCGATCTCGGCGACCTTCAGGTCGATGGATTCGCGGCGGGCGAAGGCGTCGGCCAGCGCCAGGGCGTCGCGCGTCTGCGCCTTGATCGCCGACGACATCGCCCGGCCGAGCACCGAGAGCGTGGTGTGCGTCGCCATCTGGAAGTACGGCGCGAGCTTGTTGTTGACGACGAGGTAGACCGTCCGGGCCGGGATCCTGACCCCGCCGGCACCCGTCTGCGCCGCGATCAGCGCCGGCTTCGGCGCGAGGAAGAACGGCGCCGTGGTGCCGCCGTCGACGTGCATCTCCTGGATCGTCTTGCCCTGGTTCGTCTTGCCGTCGACGGTCGTCGAGTCGATCGAGACGGGCGGGAACACGCCCGGCACGGCGGACGAGGCCAGCACGATCGACCGGAACAGGTTCAGCGCCTTGTCGTCGCCGATCGTCGCGATCGCACCCATGTCCCACAGCACAGGGCGCTCGGTGTCGAGCTCGGTGGTGGCGACCAGCAGGCGCCGGCCCTTGGCGTGCTCGGCGGCGATCGCCTTGAGCAGGCGCGGCGTCACCGCCTTCTCGATCCGGCGCTTGAGCGGCCAGGTGTCGGTCAGGGCCTCGGCGGAGCCGCCGAACTCGAACACGTCCGCCGCCGAGACCGTGGTGTAGGCCTCGCGCAGGGCGGCATCGCCGGCGGCACCGATGAAGGCGAAGGGGGCGATCAGGGCGCCCGTCGAGACGCCGGTGATCACGCCGAAGGCCGGGCGGCGCCCGCTCGCGCTCCAGCCGGAGAGGAGGCCCGCGGCGAAGGCGCCGTTCTTGCCGCCGCCGGACAGCACGAGCCAGGGGTCGGCCGCCGCGGACGCCCCGTCGATCAGCGCCTGGAAGGCCTGCCCGTCGTCGCCGGCGATGCGGATCGCGCCCTTCAGGGCGGCAGGACGCGCCGTCGCGATCTCGCCGGCGGTGAACGCCGTGCGCTCGGTGCGTTTGGCAGTATCCGATCCGGCACGGGAAAGGTCAGGCGCACCGATTCCAAGTGCGAGGATCGTCGCGCAAAGTGCGAGCTGACGCGTCTTCGAAGAGGGCATAGCCCGTTTCCCGATACCGATTGACCCGCCTCGGTTCGAAAACGCTGCGCCGTCCGCCGTGTTCCCGCAACCGGGCACGACCACCGAGCCGGCCGCGCCGTTCGTGCGGCAGCGCACCATGACGCTTGCCACGCGGATCGCTTTACGCCGGGCCTGTGCTTGCACTAACCGGACGAACCGGTCCGTCACGCCGACTCGGCAAGCCGACCTGCAACGAGGTTCTTCCATGAAACTGCCGCGCCGCTTCTTCCAGCCGCTCGCCGCCGGCGCGCCCGAGCCCTTCCGCGAGCTGCCGGTGCGGCTGGAGCGGATGATCCACTTCGTGCCGCCCCACAACGACAAGGTCCGCGCCCGCGTGCCGGAGCTCGCGCCGACCGTCGACGTCGTGCTCGGCAACCTCGAGGACGCGGTGCCGATGGACCAGAAGGAGGCGGCCCGGAAGGGCTTCGTCCAGATGGCGCAGGCGACCGACTTCGCGGCGACCGGCACCGGCCTGTGGAGCCGCATCAATGCCCTGAACTCGCCGTGGTTTCTCGACGACCTGTTCGAGCTCGTGGCCGCCGTCGGCTCGAAGCTCGACGTGGTGATGATCCCCAAGGTCGAGGGCCCGTGGGACATCCACTACGTCGACCAGCTGCTCGCCCAGCTCGAGGCGCGCCACGGCGTGACGAAGCCGATCCTGATCCACGCGATCCTGGAGACGGCCGAAGGCGTCGCCAACGTCGACGCCATCGCCTGCGCGTCGCCCCGCATGCACGGCATGAGCCTCGGCCCCGCCGACCTGGCGGCGTCCCGCGGCATGAAGACCACCCGCGTCGGCGGCGGCCACCCGGAATACCGCGTGATCGCCGACCCGGCCGGCGAGGGCGTCGCCCGCGCCTCCGCCCAGCAGGACCTCTGGCACTACACCATCGCGAAGATGGTCGACGCCTGCATGGCCAACGGCATCAAGGCCTTCTACGGCCCGTTCGGCGACTTCTCCGACGGCCCGGCCTGCGAGGTCCAGTTCCGCAACGCTTTCCTCATGGGCTGCGCCGGCGCCTGGACGCTGCATCCGAACCAGGTCGCCATCGCCAAGCGCGTCTTCGCCCCCGATCCGGACGAGGTCGCGTTCGCCGCCCGCATCGTCGCGGCGATGCCCGACGGCACCGGCGCGGTGATGCTCGACGGCAAGATGCAGGACGACGCCACCTGGAAGCAGGCCAAGGTCATCGTCGACCTGGCCAAGCTCGTGGCGGCCAAGGACCCGGAGCTGGCCGCGGTGTACAAGCTCGGCTGATGACCAGACCTCGATGAGCCCGACGCATCGAGGCTTGGCCCCCGCGACCGCGGGGCGGCGGTCCTCCGCCGGACCTCACGGGTTCTCGCCCATGAGGTCCGGCATGAGCCGTCACGGCCCGAACCGGCTTCGGTAATCCTGCGGCAGCGCAGCGACGAGCCGCAGGAAGCTGCGACGCATGGTTTCCTCCGAGCCGAAGCCGCAGGCCTGCGCGATGCGCTTCACCGGGCGCCTGGTCTCGGACAGCGCCCGTTGCGCCGCCTCCACCCGCAGGCGCTCCACCCCCTTGGCCGGCGTCAGCCCGGTCGCCGCGCGGTAGTGCCGGCCGAGGCTGCGCTCGCTCATGCCCGCCACCGCCGCCAGCGCCGGAAGCGAGAGGTCGCCGGCCAGGTTCTCCCGGATCCAGGCATGGAGGGCGTCGAACCGGTCGTCGCCGGCCTGGAGCGCGAGCGCCGCGCTGAACTGCGCCTGCCCGCCGGGGCGCTTGAGGAACATCACGAGATGGCGGGCGACGCCGAGCGCCAGCGCACGGCCGAGATCCTGTTCCACCAGCGCCAGCGCCAGGTCGATGCCGGCGGTGATCCCCGCCGAGGACCAGACCGGGCCGTCCTGCACGAAGATCGGGTCCGGCTCGACGCGCGCCAGCGGATAGAGCTCGGCGAGCCGCTCGCAATGGGCCCAGTGGGTGGCCGCCCGGCGCCTGTCGAGGAGCCCTGCCGCCCCGAGCAGGAAGGCGCCGGTGCAGACCGAGGCGACCCGCCGCGCCCGCGCCGCCCGCGCCCGCATCCAGTCGACGAGGTCCGCGTCGGCCGAGGCCGCGACGACGCCGGGGCCGCCGGCGACGATCAGCGTGTCGAGCGGGGCGTCGCGGTCGGACAGGGGGTCGACCGCCAGCCGCAGGCCCGCGGACGAGGTCAGCGCGCCGTCACCCCAGCCGACCACACGCGGCGCGTAGGGCCGCGAGCCCCGTGCCTGCTCGTTGGCCGTCGCGAAGACCTGCAGCGGACCGGCCACGTCGAGCAGTTGCACGGACGGAAAGGCCAGCACCTCGACGATGCGGGGCGATCCGGCATGGGTTCGAACGGTATGGGTTCGAGCGGCATCTGGCTGGAAACGAGGGTCGTCTGGCATCCCGGCCAGATCTTGAGGCCTTAGGGTGTCCCTGTCCACCACGGAGACCCCGCGATGATCCCCCCCGAGACCCACCTGCAGATCGGCTCGCTCCTGTTCGAGGGGCTGGACCAGATCGACCTCACCGGCCCGTTCGAGGTGCTGTCCCGCATCCCGAACGCGACCTACCGGATTTACGCCCCGACCGCCGAGAGCGTGCGCGACGTCCGCGGCCTGCGGCTCACCCCCGACGCGGCCTTGCCCGATGCGCCGCAGCTCGACGTGCTGCACGTGCCCGGCGGCTTCGGCCAGGAGGCGCTGATGCGGGACGAGGCCGTGCTCGGCTGGATCCGGCGGCAGGCGGGGGGAGCCGGGCACGTCTTCTCGGTCTGCACCGGCGCCCTGCTCCTCGGCGGTGCCGGGCTGCTGAGGGGGCGCCGGGCGACGACGCATTGGAGCGCCTTCGCGCTGCTGCCGTATTTCGGCGCGCAGCCCGTCGACCGGCGCGTCGTGGTCGACGGGTCGTGGGTGTTCGCGGCCGGCGTCACCGCGGGCATCGACGGCGCGCTGCGGCTCGCGGCCGAGCTGCGCGGCCCGGAGGTCGCCCAGGCGATCCAGCTCGGCATGGAATACGCCCCCGAGCCGCCCTTCGACAGCGGCACGCCGCGGACCGCCCCGGCCGCGATCCTCGAGCGGGCGCGCACCGGCGTCGCCGAGATCACCGCGCGGCGGGAGGCGACCGCACGCAGGATCGCCGCCGAGCTCGGGATCGCCCTCCCCGCCGGCGGGTGAGGCTCGCCTCGATCACGCCGGCCGCACGGGCGAGGCTGGCCCGCGACGCGGGTCGGTTCCGATGCACCGCCCCCCGGAACCCGGTGACAAGCCCGCCATCCGCGCCTATCTGATCCGTCATGATGGATCAGGCCATGACCGACCCGCGACCGACCGAATCGAGACTGCGCATCGCCAAGTTCGGGATCGGCGCGGTGGTGCGCCACCGGATCTACCCGTTCCGCGGCATCGTGTTCGATGTCGACCCGGTGTTCGACAACACCGAGGATTGGTGGCTGGCGATCCCCGAGGAGGCGCGTCCGCGCAAGGACCAGCCGTTCTACCACCTGCTCGCCGAGAACGCCGAGACCGAGTACGTCGCCTACGTCTCCGAGCAGAACCTGGTGCCCGACACCTCGGGCGAGAGCCTGCGCCACGCCGGCATCCCGGAGATGTTCGAGCGCGACCCCGGCGGCACCTACCGCATGCGCGACCGCACCGCGAACTGACCGTTTCGGGACGCGCGCCGTCCGGTGCTCCGAGCGGCTTCGTGGCCTACGATCCCGTGACGTCGGCGCTCGTCACCCTGCCGATTCCGGCGGCTTCCATCCGTGCCCAGGCGGCGGCGAGCGATCCGCCCTGGTCGATCGCCCGCGTCGCGTCCGCGACGACGGCGGCCGCGAAGCCTGCCGCGCGCGCATCGAGGGCGCTCCAGGCGACGCAGTAATCGGTGGCGAGCCCGCACAGGACCACGCGCCGGACGCCGCGCTCGCGCAGGTAGCCGGCGAGCCCCGTCGGCGTCCCGTCGGCCTCGACGAAGGCCGAGTAGCTGTCGACTCCAGGGCTCAGGCCCTTCCGCAGGACGAGGGCGGCGCCGGGCAGGTCGAGGCCGGGGGCGAGCCCCGCCCCGGCGCTGCCCTGCACGCAGTGGTCCGGCCACAGCACCTGCTCGCCGTAGGCCAGCCGCACCGTCTCGAACGGCGCCCGGCCCGGATGCGCGCTCGCGAACGAGACGTGCCCGGCCGGATGCCAGTCCTGCGTCAGCACCAGGGTCCGGAACCGCGCGGCCAGCGCCCGGATCGGCGCGACGACGGCGTCGCCGTCGGGCACCGCGAGCGCGCCGCCGGGCAGGAAGTCGTGCTGCACGTCGACGACGAGCAAGGCCTCGGCCGCGCCGACCGTCACGGGCGGCCCCCGGCTTCGGCGGAACGGCGTCCGCCCGGGATCCTCCGACCCGGCGATCCCGGGATCACGGGACCATCACCGTCGAGCCGGTGGTCTCGCGGCCGGCGAGGTCGCGGTGGACCTGCTGGGCCTCCGACAGCTTGTAGGTCCGGTTGACCGGGATCCTGACCGCCCCGCTCTGCACCACCGAGAACAGGTTCTTCGCCATCTCGGCCAGGATCTCCGGGCGGCTCGCGTAGGTGAACAGGGTCGGGCGCGTCACGTAGAGCGAGCCCTTGGCGGCGAGCAGGCCGAGGTCGAGCGCCTTGATCGGGCCGGAGGCGGAGCCGAAGCTCGCGAGCAGGCCGAGCGGGGCCAGCGAATCGAGCGAGCCCATCAGCGTGTCCTGCCCGACGCCGTCGTAGACCACCGGGACGCCCTTGCCGCCGGTGATCTCGCGGACGCGGGCCGCCACGTCCTCTTCGCGGTAGAGGATGACGTGGTCGCAGCCGTGGGCGCGGGCGAGCTCCGCCTTGTCGGCCGAGCCGGCGGTGCCGATGACGGTGGCGCCGAGGTGCTTGGCCCATTGGCAGGCGATCAGGCCGACGCCGCCGGCGGCCGCGTGCCACAGGATCGTGTCGCCCGGCTTCACCGCATAGGTCCGGTGCAGCAGGTACTCGGCGGTGAGCCCCTTCAGCATCATGCCGGCGGCGGTCGAATCGTCGATCCCGTCCGGCACGTGCACGGCGGCCGAGGCCGCGATCAGCGGCTCCTCGGCGTAGGTGCCCTCCCCCGATCCGGTGGCGACCCGGTCGCCGACCGAGAACCCGGTCACGCCCTCGCCGACCGCCGTCACCGTCCCGGCGACCTCCTTGCCCGGGGTGAACGGCAGCTGTGCCGCCTTGTAGGCGCCGGAGCGGAAGTAGATGTCGATGAAGTTGACGCCGATCGCGCCGGCGCGGATGCGGATCTGGCCGGGGCCGGGCTGCGGCGTCGGCACGTCCTCGTAGGCCATCACCTCGGGGCCGCCGTAATCCTGAACGCGTATCGCCTTCGGCATCGTCGTCGCCTCTTCCTCGCGTGAGATCGTGCTCGGCGAGATAAGGGACGGGGCGCCCGGCGCAATGGCTTCGATCGGGGCGGGCGATACAGAGCGGGGCGCGCATCCCGGCGCCGCGAGCAAATCATCGATCCGGTGAGGGAACGCGATCGGCCCGGACGCGGTTGAGAGGCCCACGTCGCCGAGTATGCCTTGCAGTGGCCATGTTTCAATCTTAACTGAACCTGAACGAAAGGCTGATTCGTTCAGGCCGTCACGGGAAAGATGGAGGACAGCGATGCTGACCGGACCGTTCCAACGCCTGCCGGGGTCTTCCGAGGGATGGCAGTCCCTCGCTCACGAGCCCTGGCTGCTGCCGATCTCCGACGCCGCCTCCGAGCAGGCTTCCGACGTGGGTATCGCGGTTCGCCGGGCCGCGCGGCCCCTCTGGATCGCCGCCAACGGCCTCTGCTTCGCCCTGGCGCTCCTGCTGGCCGCCGAGACCTCGACCGGCTGGATGAGCGGCAACCGCGTCGCGGCGACGCCGAAGACCGTCGTCACCGCCAGCGCCTCCTGAGTCAGACCGTTTCGCGACGCGGGGCGGCGCCTGCCGGCGGCGTCTCCCGCGACGTCTCGGGCGCGAGCCCCTGCGCCGTCCGCAGGGTCGCGGCCATGGCCTGAAGCCGGGCCTGCGGATCGTCCGGCTGGATGACGCCGGCCGACATCACCAGCTTGGCCGCATCGTCCACGCTCATCCCGACCTCGATGATGTCGGTGCGCGGCAGGTAGAAGAAGAACCCCGTGGTCGGGTTCGGCGCGCAGGGCAGGAACACGCCGACATAGTCGCTGCGGCCGTCCTCCCCTGCTTCTCCCTTGCCGCCGGGAAGCGCCGCCTGGACGTCGGGCGCGGCCGGCGCCGACAGGAACACCACCGACCAGGTTCCCTTCACCGGGAACTCGACGAGGCCGACCGTGCGGAACGAGGTTCCGTTGGCGGAGAACAGCGTCTCGAAGATCTGCCGCAGGCCCTTGTAGAGCCCCGAGATCACGGGCGTGCGCGCCAGCAGCACCTCGCCGAACTCGATCACGCTGCGCCCGACGAGGTTCGCCGTGAGGAAGCCGAGCAGGGTCACCGCCACGAAGGCGATGAGCATGCCCAGCCCCGGGATCGAGAACGGCAGGTAATGGTCCGGCAGGTAGCTCGCCGGCACCAGCGGCTTCACGAACCCGTCGATCAGCGTGATGATCCACCACGTGATGTAGGCGGTGATCGCCAGCGGCCCCGCGACGATGATGCCGGTGAGGAAGTACGTCCGCAGCCGTCCGCGCGCGCTCACGCGGGGGCGGGGGCCCGCGGGGTCCGGCTCGGGCGTCGGCAGCGTGGTCGGCGGTCTCACGGAAACCAGGGCAGCCCCCGAAGGCAAGGTCGCGAAGGCACGATGCCGGGCACGGCTCCGGTGCCCTCAGACCTACTCCCTCCGCCGGCCCGTCTCAAGGCCGCGGTTCGGCGACGAGACCGGGGCCGCGCGGCGCCGACCGTCGCGCGGCCCCGGCACGCCGGCGCAGGACGTAGAGCACGAGGCCGGTGATCGCGAGCAGCGGCATCATGAGCGCGGCGAGGCAGAAGGCCAGGGCGAAGACCCCACCGAAGAAGCGCCCGCGATGGACCTCGAGCATGGACTCGGCGATCTGCCGGCCGAGCGCCTCGTCGGAGAAGCGCACGCGCGAGAGGCGGGTGCCGGTCGCGGCGTCGAAGGTCGATTCGTTGCGCGCCTTCGGGGCGTTGGACGCCGCGGCGATCCAGCGGATGCGGATCCGCGTCGCGTCGCGCCCCGGCAGCGTCACGGTCGCGAGCGCCGCCGACGCGCCCTCCTCCGCCCGGAACGCGGCCCAGGCCCTGTCCAGGGCGAGCGGGTTTTCGGTGCTCCCGACCGGGCTCGCCTCGCCTTGCCTCTCTCCCGCCTTGCGCCCGGCCGCGCGGTCCGCGCGCGCCTCGGGCGCCTTGCCCGTGAGGAGCCGGGTCGCGGCCGACCTGTACGGCTCGTAGGACCACCACAGCCCCGTCAGCGCGATCACGGCGTAGACCGGCAGCAGCCAGGTGCCGGCGACGGCGTGGAGCGACCAGTAGCGCGGGCGCCCCGGCCGGCGCAGGCTCGGCCTCAGCCAGATCCGCCAGGCGTGGACCTTGGGCCAGCGCAGGTACAGGCCGGTGGCGAGGAACGCGAGCAGCGCCACCGCCGCCGCCCCGGTGATCGTCCGACCCCAGCCCCTGCCCTCCCCGGGCAGGAGCAGCCACCGGTGCAGGCCGCGGATCGTCGCGAAGGTCGCCTCGCCGCGGATCTCGCCGCGCAGCGTGCCGTCGTAGGGATCGAGGTAGACCGAGGGCGGCCGCGCGCCGGACGTGTCGTCGGCGAAGCGCACGCGGGGGACGATCGCCGGGTCGCCGGCGATCGTCAGCGTGCTCACCCTGAGGCCCGGGCGCTGCGCGCCGAGTCGCGCGACCAGCGCCTCCGGGCCGAGATGCGGCCGGTCCAGGACCGCGATCCGCGCACGGTCGGCATTGGCGAGATCGACGATGGCCTCCTCGTAGCTCATCATCGCGCCGGTGACGCCGACCACGGCGAGGACGAGACCGGCGGTGAGGCCGAGCGCCCAGTGCAGGCGGAACAGGACGGTGCGGAGGGGGACGGGCATCGCGGGCGGTACGTCATGAGAACGACGCGAAGTCAAGTCTTCCGGCGGAACCCCGATATTCTCGACGCCGAATTACTGCAATTCAGGGTAGTGTCCCCTCGCGTTGCTTGCCCGGCCATGGTCGAACGCCCCGAAACCCTTCGCCCGACACGGACGGACCGGAGGGCCGGGGCCGGTTCTTCGACCCGGCGCCGCCCGACGATCGCCCGGTCGCAGGCCGTAGAGTCGATTGCGCCCTCCGGCGGCCCCGCGTATACAGGGTCATTCCCCTTTTGAATGCGTGAGACGGGACTTTCGGATCGAGCGGTCCGGAGCCTGCGGACCGATGCCCGGCCCCGTCCGTCCACGCGTCGGTTTTGGAGCCCGTGCGAAACATGACCCAGGGTCCGCTGATGCCCAAGGCGACCGCCGTCTGGCTGGTCGAGAACACCTCGCTCGCCTTCGAGCAGATCGCCGATTTCTGCAAGCTGCACCCGCTGGAGGTGAAGGGCATCGCCGACGGCGAGGTCGCCGCCGGGATCAAGGGCTTCGATCCGATCACCGCGGGCCAGCTCACCCGCGACGAGATCGAGAAGGCGCAGAAGTCGCCGGCCTACAAGCTCAAGGTCGCGGTCTCGAAGGTGAAGCTGCCCGAGGTCAAGCGCACCACCAAGGGGCCGCGCTACACCCCGCTGTCGCGCCGCCAGGACCGCCCGAACGCGATCCTCTGGCTGCTGCGCAACCACCCCGAGCTGAAGGACGCGCAGGTGATCCGGCTCGTGGGCACCACCAAGTCGACGATCCAGCAGATCCGCGAGCGCTCGCACTGGAATTCCGGCTCGCTGCAGCCGATGGACCCGGTGACGCTCGGCCTGTGCACCCAGATCGACCTCGACTTCGAGGTCCAGCGCGCCGCCAAGGACCGGCCGGCCGCGCTCGCCGCCGATTCGGGAGCCTCGCTCCTGCCGACCGAGGTCTCCACCCGCGACGAGGCGCCCGAGGCCGACGAGCACCGCCACGGCGGCCGCGAGGAGCGGATCAACGCCGATTCGGTCTTCGCCAAGCTCAAGGGCGTCCGCCCGGCGGACGACGACGAAGACTAGATCGTACCCGGGGGGCTCAAGTCTCCGGACCGAAGGCGTGGGCCTGCTTCGAAGGAAGCGGGCCCATTTTCATGCCGACATCCGTTTCTGTTGAACTTCAGGGCCCGTTGCTGTAAAGAGCCGGCGTCCTTCCGGGCCGACCGCACGCGCGTGTTCTCGTGTTGCGCCGCGCCGCCCCGGGACGACCGCCCTCGGACACCGTACGAACGCGTCGGCAAGCCGATCCCATTTTCGGATCGGTCGCTCCCCCATCCGGAGCGGCAGCGGCAACGGGGGCGTTCGCAACACGAGCCGCCGACGTGAGGGCATCCCTTGAGGGAGCCCGTTCAGGAGACAGAATGACTGCTGGTACCGCTCTGCAGCGCGACGCCTACCGCGACGACTTCGCGGCGCTGCTCGAGGAATCGTTCCTCCAACACGAGATCACCGAAGGCTCCGTCGTCAAGGGTCGCGTCGTCGCGATCGAGAAGGACGTCGCGGTCATCGACATCGGCGCCAAGACCGAGGGTCGCGTCGCCCTCAAGGAATTCAACGGCCCCGGCCGCGAGGGCGAGCTCGCCGTCGGCGACGAGGTCGAGGTCTACGTCGACCGCATCGAGAACGCGCTCGGCGAGGCCGTCATCTCGCGCGACAAGGCGCGCCGTGAGGAGTCGTGGGTCAAGCTCGAGAAGGCCTTCGAGGCCAACGAGCGCGTCTCCGGCACGATCTTCAACCAGGTCAAGGGCGGCTACACCGTCGACCTCGACGGCGCCGTGGCGTTCCTGCCGCGCTCCCAGGTCGACATCCGCCCGGTCCGCGACGTGACCCCGCTGCTCGGCACCCCGCAGCCGTTCCAGATCCTCAAGATGGATCGCCGCCGCGGCAACATCGTCGTCTCGCGCCGCACCGTCCTCGAGGAGAGCCGCGCCGAGCAGCGCTCCGAGCTGGTGGCCAACCTCGAGGAGGGTCAGGTCATCGACGGCGTCGTCAAGAACATCACCGAGTACGGTGCGTTCGTGGATCTGGGCGGCATCGACGGCCTGCTCCACGTCACCGACATGGCGTGGCGCCGCGTGAACCATCCGTCCGAGGTCGTGACCATCGGCCAGACGGTCAAGGTCAAGATCATCAAGATCAACCACGAGACCCACCGCATCTCGCTCGGCATCAAGCAGCTGCTCGCCGATCCGTGGGAGGGCATCGCCCAGCGCTATCCGGTCGACGCCAAGCTCAAGGGCCGCGTCACCAACATCACCGACTACGGCGCCTTCGTGGAGCTCGAGCCGGGGATCGAGGGCCTGATCCACGTCTCCGAGATGAGCTGGACCAAGAAGAACGTCCACCCCGGGAAGATCGTCTCCACCTCGCAGGAAGTGGAAGTGCAGATCCTCGAGGTCGATCCGGTCAAGCGCCGCATCTCGCTCGGCCTCAAGCAGACCCTGCAGAACCCGTGGGAGGCCTTCAACGAGAAGCATCCCGTCGGCTCCGAGGTCGAGGGCGAGGTCAAGAACAAGACCGAGTTCGGCCTGTTCATCGGCCTGGAAGGCGACGTCGACGGCATGGTCCACCTGTCGGACCTCGACTGGAACCGTCCCGGCGAGCAGGTGATCGAGGAGTTCAAGAAGGGCGACATGGTCAAGGCGCAGGTTCTCGACGTCGACGTCGAGAAGGAGCGCATCTCGCTCGGCATCAAGCAGATCGGCGGCGACCCCTTCGCGGAGGCCGGCGACGTCAAGAAGGGTCAGATCGTCACCTGCGAGGTCGTCGAGGTGAAGGATTCGGGCATTGAGGTGAAGATCGTCGACACCGACATGTCGACCTTCATCCGCCGCGCCGAGCTCGCCCGCGACCGCGGCGACCAGCGCCCCGAGCGCTTCGCCGCCGGCGAGAAGTTCGACGCCCGCGTCATCCAGTTCGACCGCAAGGCGCGCCGCGTCCAGCTGTCGATCAAGGCGCTGGAAGTCGCCGAGGAGAAGGAGGCGATGGCCCAGTTCGGCTCCGCCGATTCGGGTGCCTCGCTCGGCGACATCCTCGGTGCGGCCTTCAAGAAGGCCCGCACCAGCGACGACGTCGAGGAGAAGTAGTCCGGTCCAGGCCGGCCGCCCGGTCCATCCGGGCGGCCCTCAGGTCCCGGTCGATCGAAGGCCCGCGCCGGACACCCGTCCGGCGCGGGCCTTTCGTTTGGCGGGGCAAGACAATCCGGCGGCCCATGACAGGCGCGGCGCAACCGCAAGGCGATGCGGTTTTGGCCCCCTGCGCCCCTTGCCGGTCCGTGTCCGGCAGGGCTAGAACACCGCTCGCGGGCAACCGCCCGGCGCCCACGAGCTCAAGCCTGCCAAGGACTTGGTCTGTACCGCTGCCTAAGGTGCGGACCGCGTCGCGGCACGTGAGCCTCGTGCGCCCTGCCCCGGGCATCGGTCTGCGGGTGGGCTGAGAACCGGCCGGCCCGCGCGGCCGGGACCGTGAGGGAGCAGACCATCGCATGGCAGCCGACGCCGAACTCCTGATCGACCGGCGGCGGCTGCGCCGCAAGCTGTCCCTGTGGCGCGTCGTCGGCATCGGCGGCCTCGTCGTCGCCGTCGGCGCGGTCGGCCTGCGGGTCCGCGCCGGAACGGAGGGCGGGCTGTTCGGTGCGGTGAAGCCGCAGATCGCCCGCATCTCGATCTCGGGCTTCATCTCCGGCAGCGAGGCCACCGCCAAGCTGATGAAGCGGGTCGGCGAATCCGCCGCCGTCGAGGGCGTGGTGGTCTCGATCAACTCGCCCGGCGGCACCACCACCGGCTCCGAGGAGCTGTTCCGCAACCTGCGGGCGCTGGCCGAGAAGAAGCCGATCGTCGCCTTCGTCGACGGCACCGCGGCCTCGGGCGCCTACATCACCGCGATCGCCGCCGACCACATCGTCGCGCGCGAGACCTCGCTCGTCGGCTCGATCGGCGTGCTGTTCCAGTATCCGGACGTGTCGGGGCTGCTCGACAAGGTCGGCGTGAAGGTCGAATCGGTGAAGTCCTCGCCGCTCAAGGCCGAGCCGTCGGGCTTCACCCCGACCTCGCCGGAGGCGCGCGCCGCCCTCGCGGCGGTGGTCGGCGACACCTACGCCTGGTTCAAGAACCTCGTGGCCGAGCGGCGCGGGATGGACGGCGCCCAGGTCGCCACGGTCTCCGACGGCCGGGTGTTCAGCGGCCGCCAGAGCGTGCCGCTGAAGCTCGTGGACGAGCTCGGCAGCGAGCGGCAGGCGATCGCCTGGCTCGAGAGCGCGCGCAAGGTGCCCAAGAACCTGCCGGTGACCGACTGGAAGCCGGCTTCCGGCCAGGGCTTCGGCCTGTTCTCGGCGCTCGGCCTCGGTGCCGACCTCCTCGGGCTCGACGGCCTGTCCGCCCGGTTGGCCGAGGCCGGGGCCGAGGCGGGGGCCGTCACCCGGGGCGGCATGCTCGTGCTGTGGCGCCCGAGCCCGTCCGCCGCGCCCTGATCGGTGCGATCCATCAGGATTCGCGCCCCGGAACTTCGAGAAGACCAGACGCCATGATCAAGTCGGAGCTCGTCCTCAAGATCGCCGAGCAGAACCCGCACCTCTACCAGCGGGACGTCGAGACGCTGGTCAACGCGATCCTCGACACGATCGCCGACGCGCTGGCACGGGGCGACCGGGTCGAGCTGCGCGGCTTCGGCGCGTTCTCGGTGAAGCGCCGGGATGCGCGCCGCGGGCGCAACCCGCGCACGGGTGCGGCCGTTGCCGTGTCGGAAAAGGCCATCCCCGTGTTCAAGACCGGCAAGGAGATGCGCCTGCGCCTCAACGCGGCCGGGATCGGCGAGAGCCAGTCCGCGGCCGAGTAGGGCGCCGCGGGATGCCGGGCGGCCGCGTCGCCGCCGGTGCGGCGGATCGCGGATGGCCCCTCGGGCCATCCGCAGCACGGTTAAGAACGGTTCGGAGAGATCGATGGTCCGCTTCCTCAAGAGTCTGGTGCTGCTGCCCATCGCGGTCCTGGTGATCCTGCTCGCGGTCGCCAACCGCGATCCCGTCCGCCTCTCGCTCGATCCGTTCTCGCCCGATCCGGTGTTCAGCGTGACGCTGCCCCTCTACGCGATCCTGTTCGGCGCCGTGGCGCTCGGCATCGTCGTCGGCGGCATCTTTGCCTGGCTCGGGCAGGGCAAGGCGCGCCGCCAGGTCCGCCACCGCGGCCGCGAGATCCGCCGGCTCGAAGGCGAGACCGAGCGGCTGAAGGCCTACGCCCCGCCGGAGCCCGGCACCGCCCTGACGCTGCCGGGGCGGACCGCGCTGCCGGCCCCGCGCTGACGCGCGATTCCGGTTCTCGGGCCATGTTGATTCGCGTCAAGATCTGCGGCCTGAGCACGCCCGAGACGCTGGCCGCCGCACTGGAATCCGGGGCCGACTGGATCGGCCTCGTGCGGTTCGAAAAGAGCCCGCGCCATGTCGGCCTCGACACGGCCCGCGCCCTCTCCGAGCAGGCCCGCGGCAGGGCCGAGCGCGTCGTGCTGCTGGTCGATCCGGACGATGCCGCGCTTGCCGCCGCGATGGAGGCGATCGATCCCGACCTGATCCAGCTGCACGGCTCCGAGACCCCGGAGCGCGTCGGCGAAATCCGCCGCCTCGCCGGCCGCCCGGTGATGAAGGCCATCGGCGTCGCGACCCGCGCCGACCTCGATCGGATCGCGGCCTACGCCGTCGCCGACCGCCTGCTCCTCGACGCCAAGCCGCCGCCCGGAGCCGCGCTGCCCGGCGGCAACGGCCGCGCCTTCGATTGGGATCTGCTCGCCGGGGCGGACCTTCCCGCCGGCTGGATGCTGTCGGGCGGCCTCGACGCGGTCAGCGTCGCCGCGGCGCTCGCCCGCACCGGCGCCACCGCGGTCGACGTCTCCTCGGGCGTCGAGGCGGGCCCGGGCGTGAAGG
Organism: Methylobacterium sp. WL6; assembly: GCF_008040095.1. Lineage (NCBI taxonomy): Bacteria > Pseudomonadati > Pseudomonadota > Alphaproteobacteria > Hyphomicrobiales > Methylobacteriaceae > Methylobacterium > Methylobacterium sp. WL6. The sequence continues at coordinate 20,512 of NZ_VRVH01000059.1, forward strand.
ATCCCGACCGCATCGCCGCCTTCGTCAGGGCGGCCCGCGCGGGGGGCTGAGCCGGGATCAGCCCGCTCGCAGATCAGCGAGGGATCGCCGCTGCCGCCCGTCTTCGAAAAAGTTGTCGGGGGCGAGCCAGGCCCCGAACGCCGCCCTCACCCGGGGCCACTCGGCGTCGGTGACCGAGAACCAGGCGGTGTCGCGCGAGCGGCCCTTCACCACGACGGCGTTGCGGAAGACGCCCTCGAAGGTGAAGCCGTAGCGCAGGGCCGCCGCGCGCGAGGGCGCGTTGAGGGCGTCGCACTTCCACTCGTAGCGGCGGTATCCGAGCTCGTCGAAGGCGCGGGCCATCATCAGGGCCATGGCCTCGGTCGCGGCGGGCCGCCGCACCAGCAGGGCCGAGAAGTGCAGGTGCCCGACCTCGATGACGCCGTTGGCCGGATCGATGCGCAGGTACGACGCGATCCCGACCGCCCGGCCGGTGCCGGCATCGACGACCGCGTGGAACAGCGGGTCGGCGCCGGCCGCCATCGCCGCCAGCTCGGCCCGGTAGGCCCCCTCCGTCTCCGGCAGGGTGTTGCCGAGATAGGTCCAGCCCCGCCGGTCCGGCGCCGCGGAGAAGGCCGAGAAAAGGTCGGCGCCATGGCGCTCCGCATCGAGCGGCTCGACCCGGCAGGTGCGTCCCTGCATCGCCTCCCGCGGCGGCAGCGGGCGCGGGCGCCAGTCGGGCAGGGCCGGCCCGATCGGCTGGCCGAAGCTGTTCTCGCGCGCGCTCATCGTCCGCTCCGTTCCTGCACCAGGTCGGCCATGTGTGCTGACATGTCCGCCGCCATATCCTCCCGGCCGCCCGCCGCGCGAAAACCCGCGACCACGCCGGCGCGGTCGGCCTCCGGCCGGTTCTGGCTGAGCTTCCACTTGCCGGCGATGCGCGCGACCGGGATCTCGATCCCGACGATGCCCTTCACCTGCGCGTCGGTGAAGGGTCTGGGCGCGTCGTCCACCGACCAGGGCTCGGGCCGCGACGCCTCGCGCTGGTCGGTGAGTTCGGCGATCTGGCGGCGGAGCCAGTCGGGGTCGTCGACCACAAGCGGCCGACCCCAGGCGTGGACGGTGGCGTAGTTCCAGGTCGGCACCACCTTCCCGGTCTCGCGCTTGGTCGCGTACCAGGACGGGGTGACGTAGCCCTGGGGACCCTGGAACACCACGAGGCATTCCGCGACCTGCGCCAGCTCGCGCCATTGCGGGTTGGCCCGCGCCAGGTGCGCGCGCAGCGTCCCCCGTTCGGACGCCGCGCCGTCGATCAGGAACGGGATCGGGTTCGCCATCAGGCCCCCCGGACCGGCGGTGACCAGGAGCCCGAGGGGATGGGCGCGGATCAGGGCATGCTGCGCCCCGAGGTCGTCCTCTCGGAAATGCGGTGGCTGGTACATCGCGGCGCTCCGGACCGGTGGAGGCCCGTGCTTGACCGATCTCCGGTCCAGGCAAAAGATCCGGTTTCACGCAAGCGACTGGACCACTTCGTGCGCAAGGACCCGGAGAGGGAAACGGCGGGGGCGAGCCCTCCCGGGGACGCGAGCGCCCTCCCCCTCGTGCTCGATCTCGCGCCCGGCGGGGCGCTGCCGCTGCAGGCGCGCATCGGCGACGCGCTTCGCCGGGCGATCCTGGAACGCCGGATCGCCCGCGGCGCCCGCCTTCCCGGCTCGCGGGCGCTGGCCGAGGATCTCGGATGCGCCCGCGAGCCGGGAAGGCG